>CAZQMG010000160.1:0-1202 GCA_964594375.1 uncultured Clostridia bacterium
AAACATAAATAGAGCTATTGAAATTATTGCTAATGTAAAGCCGTAGGTAAAAGTTGCCCCTGGACCTATCTTATCCCATAACAGCCCGGCAATATATCCACCTGGGAGGGCTACTAATCCTATGGCTGTATGAAATGTTCCTAATGCGGTTGCTTTTAGATTTTCTGGTGCTAAATCTACTACCAGGGCTCTTTGAACACCATCAATCATAGCATAGAATACCCCATAAACAATAAAGAATATCAGAATGGTGTAAATACTTGAGGTAAATATCAAGCCAAGAGAAGTTATAGCAAATACCAAATAGCCTGTGATTAAAACCGGTTTTCTTCCTATCTTGTCTGATAACATCCCGGAAGGTATTATGCAAATAGTATAGACAATATAAAATAAAATATAGAGAAGAATGGCCGTATTATCAGCTAACCCTATATTCTTCGCTCTTAATAAGAGAAAGGCATATCCGAAATGACCCAAGGCGAATATTGAGGAAATCAAGATGAACAATCTTAAATTGACAGGTAGTTCTTTAAAACTTAACCTAACGGATATTTTTTTTGTCTCTCTTTTTGCAGGAGCCTTTTTTTCCTTAATAAACAAAATAACAAATACGGCAATTATTCCGGGTATGAAAGCTAAAAGAAAGATTTTTCTATATCCTAAAATTCCAAGAAGTAAAAAAGCTATAACTGCTCCTAAAACCGAGCCAATTCCATCCATAGCCCGGTGTAGTCCATAAGCTTTGCCTCTAACATTTTCCTGGCAAGACTCGGCTACCAGTGCATCCCGGGGAGCAGTTCTTAGACCTTTACCGATTCTTTCTATCACTCTAACAAAAAGAACAGAAGGCCAGAAATTAGTAAAAGCAAATAAAGGTTTTGTTATAGATGACAGAGAATAGCCAAAGAAAATAAAAGGTTTTCTTTTCTTAATTTTATCTGACCAATAACCGGATATAACTTTTAACAAAGAGGCTGTTGTCTCTGCAGCACCTTCAGTTATACCCACTACATAAGCACCAGCCCCTAATACGGTAGTTAAGAATAGGGGAATTAGGGGAAAGATCATCTGGCTTGACAGGTCAGTGAATAAACTAACCAATCCTAATATCAATATATTCCTTGTAATACCTTGAAAAAATCTAATTTGTCTGTGCTTATCCATTTCTCTAATATATTCTTGCTGAAGCGAATATGATGACC
>CAZQMG010000160.1:1302-3542 GCA_964594375.1 uncultured Clostridia bacterium
AAGCTAATACTCTGCCAGTTCTTGAGTTCTATCTCCTACCAGAAAATAAGTTTAGATAAATGTCAGTAGTTGTCAAACACTCCCTTGAGATTGCTTCAGGACTTCGTCCTTCGCAATGACATTAGGATGATTTTGTTTTAAAAAAAGACCCAGAGGTCTCAGGCGGTTCACTTGACTTTTCTCGTAATGTGCTATAATGAAAGTAACCTTGTATCATACCGTCTTAATCAAGGAGGTTAAACTATGTGGTTTGGGATAGTGCTGGTAATTGTAGGGATTCTTCTTCTACTGAAGACTCTGGGGGTTCCTATAACCGGAAACCTCTGGGGAATTTTCTGGGCATTAGTTCTGGTAGCAATTGGAGCCAGTATCATCACCCGACGAACCAAGTGGGGTCGATACTGGGATTTTCCCTTCTGGCATCATCAGGCTCGCAGCCAAAAGGACGCAATGGAAGCTCTCAAGAGACGCTATGCCCGAGGAGAAATCACTAAAGAAGAATTCGAGAAAATGAAGCAGGACCTGGCGGGAGAATAAACTGAAAACCTAGACTTGACAAGCAGGTTTCAAAACTGAAAATAATGAAAAGTCCTGAGGAGAATTTAAGAAGGATTTTTTCAGGATAACCTTAAGAAAAACCTTGCTAGATTGTAGAAAAGGAGGATTATTATGGCTAATAACATCCCTGAGTTAGGAAGAAGAAAAGAGACTGACCGCCGACTCTCTTTCGGAACTTATCTGGTCATTATTTTGATTATGATAGCTTTATTAATTGCCGCATCTGTCTCAATGGGAGTCTATTTCTGGGCTCAGGATATGCCCTGGAGGGTTCAGTACTCCCTTGATTGGGGTCCTTATAATGGCCCCTGGTTTCCACTCCATCTGGCTGGATGGGTTATAGCTATAGTGGCAATTGGAATTGCTCTATCCGTCATCCATTGGTGGTACCAATGGCAACTATACAGTAGAAGAAATGACCACATCGAGCGAGCCAAGCGGCTTAGAATAAGCCTTTCCCGCTGGTTAAAAGAAGAACATCAGATTGACATGGCTGACTGGGTCGGCTCTGATATGCAACTCATTATCCGAGAACAGTTCCGCAGCACTGCTTTCTTCGTTCTCTGGGTTATTTTCAGTTATATCTTCGGTCCGGTAGGATCCATCCTGACTCTGGTTTCCTGGTACTGGCTTACTTATGATTATGCTATTCACGAGCGGGGGGAGTTGGAGTTCTTTCGCCGTGTATCGGCAAAACTAAAAGAAAAAGGAATCTCTTTTGATGCCGAGATTCTGCAGCCACTAATTCCCAGGAATATGGCTTTATATATTGTTTTGATGATTATTCCCGGAGTCAATATTATCTGGGGTATATGGTGGTGCTACGTGCTTTTCCGCGACCCGAATACTCACTTTGAAACACATGAACACTGGGAATATCAACTGGAAAGAATTACGGGAGAGCCTGGTCCCTCAGTGACCTCTGAATTACCTCTGGACATCCTCAAGGGACGCTACGCCAAGGGAGAAGTTACTAAAGAAGAATTCGAGAAAATGAAAAAAGACCTTTCTGCTGAGTAAAAAAGAGAGCCTTTCATAGTTGCCGAAGTGAAACATCTCTGCTCTTACCCCTCCTTATAGTATGATTCCACTAGATTCTTATCATAAGGCGCTCTTCTTCCTGCGCATATTCTTCTTGCACATAGTTGACAACTTTCAAATCTAATCTTTGTGGGAAAGGATATCCCTGATACAGATTTATTAGGAATCATTAAGAAACTATCGGTTAACTTAACTCCAATTAAATCCTCTACATTACCAAAGAGTGAAAACAATTGTTTCTGCTGTTCTATTGGCCACAAGTCCTGGCCTCCTGCTCCTGGTGCCATTGATGAGGTACCCCCAAGAGCATATTTCCTCTTCAAATAATCCTTAAGATATTTCACACCAGTTTCTAAAGCCATGCCTTTGATGGTATCCAGCCAGAATTGTCTAATGAAATCATCAGATGGACTTATTGTCTCATCCAATTCTCTTCCACATGTGGCGATATAGGGAAAGACTCTCTCCACTTTATCCAGATTAACCCGCAGAACCCGATTACTAAATGTTACCCCTCCAACCTTCACTGTGTCGTAATCTTTAGATTGAATATAACAGACTTTATAAATAGCTTTGGGACTAGCTACGGGAGAAACGATCTCCAACAGGTCTTGAATATCTTTTGCGTCTTCACTTTCTTT
>CAZQMG010000161.1:0-3481 GCA_964594375.1 uncultured Clostridia bacterium
GTCATTGCGAGAAGTTTTGCCAGTCTAGCCAAAGATAAAGTCATGGCTGACTGCGATGTAGATGCCGCAGACCTTCATCTTTTACTCTATCCGAAGAAATAACGGTTGTACTAAGGGGAAGGAGAAATTTCATGAATAAGACTATCAGGCAGTTCGAAGATAAGTTTGGCGGTGTATGGACTACGGTGAAGTTTTATAAAGAAATGCCGGATAGCTTTGACTATAGGATAATGGAGGGAGTTCGTTTTTGTGAGGCAATTGTTAAGGCGAGATTGCTTCCGGTTATATTAAAAGGCTCGGATATTTCGTGTATGGGGGCAAAATATACCTTTGGTTGGAATCATCGAGTAGGTAAAGAGATAATCAAAGCTTGTTGTAAAAAGAGAGATATATCTTTTGACACAGCTAAATCAATACTTCTTGCTACTCCTCAGTTGAAGATTCCTCCTGTAGCTATAGGCTTAAATACAGATGACAAGCCTGACCTACTTATCTCTTATCCTCAGCCGGAGCAACTTATGAATTTACTTAAAGTTTTTCAGCAATATAAAGGGGAAAATTTAACTGTTAGCCTCTCCAGTATTATGGGTGTTTGTGGGAATGTAGCCGTCAAAACATATCTTGAGGGAAGGATTTCCATTTCTTTTGGTTGCGATGATTCTAGAGAATACGGTCATATCTCACGGGATAGATTAGCAGTAGGAATCCCCTATTCAGAATTGAGTATATTTGTTCCCGCCTTAATATCTGAAACTTAAAAATCACCCATTTTGGAGCGTTAATTCATTACTATTTTTAGGCTTCGGAACTTGAATAGTTTTTGGAAAGACAGAAAAATAGAAAAATTTGACACTTTTTTGTTACTATTTTTCATACACTTAAGGAGGATAAAGTGCAAAAGATTGGTTCTTCTATTACCTCTTCATCTCAACAGCAGGATAAAATGAGAGAAAAAATCAACCAGCGGATGGACAAGATTAAGCACAAATTGATAATCATCAGCGGAAAGGGGGGAGTGGGTAAAAGCATGGTTGCAGTCAATCTTGCCTATGGCCTGCTTTTTCAAGGAAAAACAGTAGGTATTCTTGATATTGATATCCACGGGCCAAGTCTGGCTAAGATGATGGGCATTGAAGATCGTAAGTTAAAAGTCTCAGATAATGAGGTCATAGAGCCGATTGCTATCAGCCCTCACCTCAAAGTGGTGACCATCGCATCCCTTCTCAAAGATTCCGATACTCCCGTCATCTGGCGTGGTCCTCTCAAGATGAAGCTAATATCACAGTTTTTGGGAGATGTCAACTGGGGTGAGCTCGATTATTTAGTTATTGATTCTCCTCCCGGTACCGGGGATGAACCCCTGAGTATAGTTCAACTTGTTCCAGGATTAAGTGGAGCAATAATTGTGACTACTCCTCAGGAAATAGCCTTGTTAGATTCCAGAAAATCTGTCAATTTTGTTAAATCTCTCAAAGTATCGATGATTGGAATAATAGAGAACATGAGTGGCTTAGTCTGTCCTCATTGTGGAAAGGAAATCGATCTTTTTAAAACTGGAGGAGGAGAAAAGGCAGCAGCCCAGCTCAAGGTAGCCTTTCTGGGTAGAATTCCCATTGAACCAGCTATAGTAGATTCTACTGATCAGGGTAGGCCTTTTATCCAGGCTTACGGAAAGACCTCAACGGCAAGGCTGATGGATGAGATTGTAGGGAAAATTATGGCGAGAGTGGAGAACCAAGGATGAAAATTTTCAGGAAGACTAACTTGAGGAGACTTTTGAGAGGAAAGACCACTGTGAAATCAAATAGAGTTCTTCAAAAAATAAATGACCTTAAAAAGAAGAGAAGAGCCCTTATCTTAGCTCACGTTTATCAGAGAGCGGAAGTGCAAGATATTGCTGACTTTACCGGTGATTCTCTGGCATTGAGTAAGATAGCTGTCGATACAGATGCCAGGGTAATTGTTTTTTGTGGAGTAAGGTTTATGGCCGAGACTGCAGCTATACTCAATCCGGATAAGGTAGTGCTTATACCGCGAAAGGATGCCGGATGTCCTCTGGCAGATATGGCTGGAGTTGAAGATTTATTAACCCAGAAAAAAGAATATTCGAGGACTGCCGTAGTAAGCTATGTAAACTCCTCCGCTTCCATTAAGGCAGTATCTGATATTTGCTGTACTTCTTCTAACGCTGTTGATGTAGTAAATTCGCTAAATGAGAATAAGGTTTTGTTTGTGCCCGATAAGAATTTGGGCAGGTTTGTAGCTTCTAAAACGAAAAAAGAAATTATTCTCTGGGACGGTTTTTGCTATGTACATCATCACAATATCAAGTCGGAGGACATTGAAAGGATAAAGACAATACATCCCCAAGCAGAGATTATGGTACATCCAGAGTGCGGGCCTAAGGTAATAGATTTAGCCGATTTTGTGGGATCTACCGGCCAGATGGCAGAATATGTAGCTAAGAATAAATCTAGAGAATTCATTGTTGGTACAGAAAGAGGAATGCTTCACGCATTACAAAAGGAGAATCCTAACAAGAGGTTCTATTCACCATCACCACTTGCGGTTTGCCAAGATATGAAATTGACGAAGTTAGAAAATGTAGTTTCTGCACTGGAGAATATGCAGTTTCAAATCAGGATATCAGAGGAGATAGCCATAAAAGCAAAAAAAGCCTTGGATGCAATGCTCAAGCTAGGAAAGAAAAATTGAGGAATTAGATGAAACTAGAAAAACAAGTGAGAGTTATGCCGGAGGAGAAAGTAAGGGAGACAGTTGAAGGAGCAGTCACTGCTCTAAAGCTTGCTACTCCTGAAGAAGGCAAAGAATAACAAAGTAGGCTTATTCCCCACAACGGGGGAGTTAAGGGAGGTGAAAAAGATGAAATCAAGGAGCTCATTGATTAAAGCGATAATATTAGGTGTTCTATGGGTATTTTTGTTTGCCAACGCTGAGGTAGTTGCTTCTCAAAAGAAACGTGCTATCACCGCGACGGGCGAGGGAATAATTCTTAATTATAGTGAGGAAATTCATTGGAGTGAGGAACAGTTCAACCAAGAATATAAAAAGTACTCTGAGAATAAGGAAAAGTATCTGGAAAATTTTATAGAAAGCTTTTCGGATATGTTTTTGAAACGCGGTCTCAAAGCTACTGATTGGAGAGTATCTTTTGAGTCTCGATATAGCCTGAAAACTAAGAAAACCACATATTTAACTTTGGTCCAATGCATAATCGATGGAGCAGCTAGTGGGACAGCAGAAAGTCCTTACTTTAGAACTGAATGGTTGCTAATGCCTATTTTACCAAAGGGAATCGATCTTTACAACTTTAAGTATCTAACAGATAAAACACTCGTTTATGAAGATACGGTTAACCGTACTCCAATAAAAATTACCTTTAAGTTTTCAAAGCCTATAAGTCATTGCCACTACCACATTTGGTATAAGTAGGTTTTAAGTGAAGAAAGGAGAAAAATGG
>CAZQMG010000162.1:0-3406 GCA_964594375.1 uncultured Clostridia bacterium
AGAATTGAGTGAATCGTCAGATAATTATAATCAATTTTTAGGAATTGTCAAGGGGACACCTCAAAGTCTTTGAAATACAACTGTTACAGACCACCAACTAGTTAGATAAAGACTGACCAGGAAGGGAAAGGAGGAAGTATGAATATTGAAGGACGAATCTTTTTGAGATAGGAGGCTTTAGATGGAGCAATTCTAAAAACAAAAAGAGCCTATTAAAAGCGAATTTTCCTCATCTAGGTAAATAGAAATTACGGAAGTGAACGTGATTAGGAAACCTTAGATTGCCAAATCGCGTTACAAACAGAATGAGGACTTTGTTTAAAGGAATAGATGGCATGTTTTTATACACAAGGCGATAAATGATAGTATGAAAATCAGACTATACCCTTTACTAAAGAGAGATACAAGCACTTTAGCCTTACCTTGGAGAAGAAGGATTGTGTAAGGTTGTAAAATAAGGATTTTTGTTTAGAGGAAAGAGGTCAATGTCGCACTTTTATACAGAAGGTGACAAATAAGAATGTAATTCAATCTTTTAATTTGGGCCATAATTAAATTATCTTATTTGATTGATTTTCTTAGATGCTTGCTCAAGCACAGTCATTTTGCCATCATAAATGAACTATGGTGATTCGGAAATAGACGAAGCAAGGGGAGAAAAGTAATAACGATTCGACAAAAACATCACTAGAGAAGAAATAGCGATCAGGCAGAAGCTAAGAATAAATAGGGATTTTATCTCTATCCAATGCATCAGGGTCACCCCCAAGAAAGGAGCAATAATACCTGTTAATCCTATGAGGGTAAAATCTATGCCCTGGTAGGTGGGAATATCCTTGCTTTTAGTTCTGTTAGTAATGAATTGAACCCGTGCTAGCTCTCCCGCTCCTACGGTAAACCCAGAGATGATACTGGCAGGAACAATATACCAGATAGTGGAGGCAAAAAAGTAGCAAAGGGGAATAAAGCTTGCCAGAAAAAAATTCAGAATCAAGGAATGACAAGCCCCCTTCTTATCAATATAATGCCCCCAAAAGAGATAAGAAAATATAAGGAAAAATGAGGAAACGCTGACCAATTTTCCCATAGAAACAGCAGATTATGATCCTCAAAGAATTTTCTTTCAACTTGAGAAAGAACGAATTCTAATTTGACAGTTTATAGTATGTCTTTCCTCAATTTCGGATCCTGATTTCTCTCCCTTTGAGGTATTATCAAATTTCAATGGACAATCTCAAACCCTAGAACTTCTGAAACTATGATTAGTTCGTTGGTAGATAAGTTGCCTCGATTTCACAAAGTGCCTGATTTGACCCTCTATGATCTTCCTTTTGAAAAAGATCAGGAGATTTTCCTGACTTTCACAGCTTTTGTCCCTTTCGGGCTTTCTTTAGGCTCAAAAGAAACTTTATCTCCTTTCTCTATCTTTGAGTTTTCCTCAATGTTCGAGATATGGACAAAATAATCTCTCCCCTGGGACTTGATAAACCCAAAGCCCCTTTTGCTACTGAACCACTTGGCTAGGCCTTTCATACTAACTACCTCAATTTTCGGGGCTGCCTTTTTTGGCTGGGTAGTGGTAAAAAGCAGTAGCGACCAGCTAGGCTACTTGATTTCGGAAGACAGCCCCATTTTTATTTTTCCTCTATTTGATCCATAGAAATGACAATCTCATCCTCAGCTTCAGCGTTGATATAATAGCGATTCCCGATTTGTTTCTCTCTTCTAACCTTAATATATCTCCTCCCTAGCCTATCATAGATACTGCCATCATCCTCTCGAACATATCTTTTTATAGACAGTTTCCTACCTCCTTAATTTTCCTCCTATTTCTATTCCTCGTTTATCGCTTCGCTTAACCTCTGAACCTGCGTCTTTATTTTCTTCAGCTTTTCCTGGCCTAGCTCGCTCAATTCTTCTTCCTCTAAGATATAGTCTGCTTCCACGAATATGATCATCAAGCCTTCGTTGACTATACCTAAAACCTCGCTGTACTTCCCCTCAGGAGTGTTCTTCATGGTTCGCTCCTTTCGGAGAGCTTGTCTAGCCGGTAGAGGCGCAAGCCCCTTTTTTATTTTTTCGGCTATTTCTCCCTGTCTTTTGGCTCAGGGAAGCCCCACTTTGCTGCTAGGTCATCGGCAGCCTTCTCCCATTCTTGGTGATTTTCTTTTCCTGCTGTATCCCCGTGTTTCTGGCTACTACCGGAAAAAAGTTTGCCGCAAGACCAGCAAAAAAAGCAAAAATAATAGTACCCAAAGAATCGTAATAATAAGATTCCCGCATAAAAGAGGGTATTCTTCGGTTAAAAAACAACTCTAATCTCTCGCTCTTTAGGAGCAAACACCTAAAGGCTGTGACCCATTTTGGTCCATATTTTCCCTATTGACTTTGCACGCGTAGAAACTCTCGGGGAGCCATTCCATCTAGACATTATCCCTATCTTCACTAGCTCTGCTTTTTTCTACTTCTGAACCTTATTTCATCAGCAAACCCCTTTGGACGATTTACCTTAATCTTGATATTGGCAAGTCCTTTTTTGTTGAAAAAGTCTATTCCCTTAACTTTTGAGCTTATCTGATTTAGAAGAACCCTTAGTAATACAACTTTATTTATGAATCCCTTAACGCTCACTTGGTCAATCGCTCCAAGGGGGAACTCAAATAGGGTTATTGCTTTACCTTTTGAGCTTCTTTCCAGAATCAGTCTTTGAGTAGTTAAGAAAAGATTCCCTTCCCCTTGCAAGGCTCTCTCAGAGTGCTCAACCCACCTAAACTCCTTAACTATAACTTTTTCCTCTTTTCTTTTTTCTTCTCCCGATTTTAGAATCATCTCTAACCTCCTTTTTTTCAATGGCACAACAACCTTAACTTCGGTTAGCTAATCGAATGGCTTGACACCCCTTCCTCAGATGCAGTCTCCTCTAAAAGTTTTAACCTTTGCTCAGCAGCCTGCAAGATCATTTCTAGCATTTCAGCATAGGAATTTCCAGCAATTTTTGTCATTTTCACAAGATGTCCATCCCAGCACCAACCCGGGTTAGGATTCACCTCAAGGAGCTTTGGGCTACTTTCAGCATCAAGCCTCCAGTCAAATCGGCAGTAATCCCTGCATTCAAGCCGTTCAAATAGTTTCAAACAACATTCAATAATGAATTTTTCCGTTTCCTCGGGGAGTTCTGCCGGAATGGAACGGAGCTTCCAATAGGGGGAATCCAGAAGCCATTTGGCCTCGTAACCACAGATTTTTGGAAACTCTTTTGGAAGCAAGGAGTAATCCTCTTCGGTAATGGGCAAAACAGTATAATCTTCGGGCGGATTGCCAATAATTCCCACGCTTAAATCTTTTCCAATGAGGAATTCCTCAACAAGAATGGGTTTATCATAGCCAAATTTTTCTCGTATTTCGG
>CAZQMG010000163.1:0-3404 GCA_964594375.1 uncultured Clostridia bacterium
TGACTACCCTGGGATTTCTTCAACCTGGGCTAGCAAGTGGTAGAATAAATAGAGAACGAGATAAAGGTCCAGATTGGAGTCAAGCTATGGGTCGTAACCGTGGCAATCACAAAGGTTTGGATTGATGAGGATGCTTGTGCAGGGTGTGGGCTTTGTGAGGATACCTGTCCTGAGATTTTTGAACTTAATGATGTAGCTAAAGTAAAAGAGAGGACTGATTTTAATGAATTTGAGGAAGAGATAAAAGAAGCCGCAGAAAGCTGTCCCAATGAGGCTATCCAGTTGGTATTCCAACCAATGATGGAATAAATATCTTTCGAGGGATGTTAGGCAGAGCAAAAGAAATATTTATTTATGAGGTTAAAAAGGGAATACAGTTTAGACTAATTGAAAAAAGAAGTAATCCGTTTGCAGATACTATGCAACATTTAAAGACCTTGGATGTATATGAGTTACTTCGTGATTGTGAGATAATTATATCTGGGAGTATTGGTAAAAAAGGAATAAAAAGGCTACAAGAAAAAAGGGTAAAACTTTTTTTCAAAAAGGGAAATATGCAAGAAGCATTAAATAAAGTAATTAAAGAAGAAGGATTGCAGAAAAATAAAGATGGACCATAAATTATTAAATTAGTTGTTAGGATACCAGGAGGTTAATCATGATTAAGGAAAATGCAACGAAGGTATATGTGGCTTTTTTTGGTCTTTCTAAGGATCTATCAAACAAGGCCGTAAGCATGTTAAGAAGTAAATGCAGAGAAGTAGAATTTGTTGGTGAAACACAAATAGATTATGGAGGAAAAAATGCCTTAGACTATTCTATACGGGTGAACCCAGAAGCCTATGCAAATGATGGCAAAAGTAATTCAGTTCTCAAAGAAATAGAGAATACAAAAGAAAATTTAGCCGGGCTAATTTTGTTTTTTGGTGGTTCTTGCGATAAGAGGTTTTTCCTTACCAGGTTGCCCACAATAGTTGTGGATGTCAATCCTTTCCCCTCACTTCAAACAGGGTTTAAAGGAGCTGTAGCCGAGGCTAAAATAAATGAGGCCAATTTTTTAACCGCTTCTTACAGTGATTTTGATGTATCTGAATCTGTAGCTTCGGCAAGGATTCAAGATTTAGTGGAAAAAGTTGGGCTATTTAAGGTCATTAATGAGATGAAAAATACCATAATATTGGATGTTCAAGTAAAGGGCTTTGGAACAGAACCCCACGAACACTGGTGGAGGTTAAACCAAGAATTATACTTAAATAGATTAAAACAATATTTAGGCATGGATGCAGTGATACTGGACTACAGGGATTTTTTTAAAGCATATGGCGGAATTTCCGAAAAAGAAGCAAAAACGCTGGCCCAAAAATGGATTGCCGGCCAAACTCCCACTAAAGCTATAAAGAACAAAAGAAATGTAGGAAGATTAACGGAAAAAGACGTAATAGACGGGGCCAAGGTATATCTTACTGCGGACAGGTTTATGAAAAAATTCAACGCCAATGCTATAGCAGTGGATAGTATGACCTGGGCTATGGTTGGCGCCCGTAAAGGGAAAATTTATCCTTCCATGTCGCCAGGAATTTCGGAATTCCAGCTGTGTAGTATACCTGCTGTTTGTGAATCAGATATGGGAGGTATAGTCAGCTCCGCTATGGGACATTATCTTACCGATGGATATAACGGACTTATGGGTGATTTCATAATAGATCCCTTTAATGACGCAGTTACAGTTTGCCATTGTAGCTCACCCATAAACCCTTACGGAGACGATTATAGGGCCCCTTACACCATTGGCAGAGAAAAGTTGCGCTGGCCTCAGTTCTACGTAGACCTGCCGGAAAAAGGTGCTGCCAGCGTAATGCGAGTAAATGTTCTTAAGAGGAAGATATCAGTTCTTACCGGGGAGGTTATTCCGGGCGAATCCGTCTGGAAAAATTTTAAAGATTATTCCTGCTGCACAAAGGTAGCTGTTAAAACAAATGCCAAGCAGGTATACCAAAATTTCGATTATGGTACATTTACCAACCACCAACTGCTTTTCTATGGTGACCACAGGCAAAAGATTAAGGATCTAGCCAAATTAACTGACTTTGAGGTTGTGGAAGAGGACAGATAGTAAATTATGGAAACTTCTGAATGGAAAGAGCGCCTTGAATTAGAGCGCAAAGAGAAAGATGAGTTTTTTGCTCTGTATCCTCAGTGACTAATACGATAAGGCTTGCTGGACAAAGTTGGCGGCAGAATTAAATGCAGAAACGATTTTAGCTAGCTGGAATGTTAAATTTGACTTTGGGTGGCACAGGGTAAGTTTTTATGGCGACTTCATGAAAGATACCATAAATTTAGCTATTTTGTTAAAATTGTAAATATTTGATAAAAATAATTCTGGTTAAAAAGGAGGATTGCGATGGGAAGGCATGAACAAAAACCTATTGATGTAAAACTAAGGGTCAAGCCGGTTTTTGGTGCATTGATTCATAGTGATGCAAAAGAAGGGCCATGCAGAACAGGAAATCCCCAAGATTTAAACCCAGATGCGGAGAGGGAAAGGAGCAAAAAAGCCTTTGATAATATCAAAGAAAACCTTGTAGAGGTTTTAAGCGGGGATGCTGAAATCTTGGATCCCGCATATATTGAATACGGCGAAAGTTTTGTAATACCAGATAGCCGACTTAAGACACTCGAACCTGAGCTGCAACAGGTAGACCTATTCTTGTTGTTAAGTAGAGTTCCTGGGATTGAAAGGTATAATAAGCCAATAGCTATGGTTGGCAAAGGTGTGACCAATGTGGATGTGGCAGCTTACTTAAGGAGTAGGGGTCTTGAAGGTTATGCCCCTTTGGATTTTGATGAACTGAATGAGCTTATTCCCCTTTTGAGGGTGAGAAAGGCCATTTTGGTCTATTGTCTATAAGTTAATAGATTAAGACCAACTCATCGAGATGAAATACGAAGGGAAAAAGTTCTAGATAAGAAAATCCCATGGAAACTCAATAATATGTCCAAGCTAACTTATGTAATCAATCACTCGATTATGATAACTCTATTTGTCTTTGCGATGATGCTCATCATTGATTATGTAAATGTCTTAACCAAAGGAAGAATCGACAAGGCAGTTCAAGGAAAAAAGGGACGCCAATACGTTATCACTTCTTTTCTTGGGACAACTCCAGGCTGCCTAG
The DNA here is from genome assembly GCA_964594375.1 of uncultured Clostridia bacterium. Classification (GTDB taxonomy): domain Bacteria; phylum Aerophobota; class Aerophobia; order Aerophobales; family AE-B3A; genus AE-B3A. The sequence goes on from CAZQMG010000163.1 coordinate 3,180, forward strand.
GAGCTTTTATGAATGTGTCCCTTTACGTTCATGGACTCTTGAGTTTCGGTGCAATAGTAGGTGGGATGATTGCTACATCTGGAGATGAGGCGTTTGTGATGCTCGTCCTTTTTCCTAAGAAAGCGATGCTCCTTTTTGCCCTGTTGTTTATTTTAGGGATCGCCGGTGCTTGGATATCAGATAAGGTGGCATCGCGGTTTGGGATAATTCCATGTAAAGGGTGTA
>CAZQMG010000164.1:0-3386 GCA_964594375.1 uncultured Clostridia bacterium
TTATAATTCTCAAAAAGAAAAGGAGAAAATGATGCAAGAGAAACTTAGGATTGGTTTTGTACCCGCTCATCGGGAACCTTTTAGCGAGGAATGGGCAATAGATATGAGGAGGAGGACTTTAAAAACCCTCGAATCTATATCTAAAGAGAATAATATGGAAATAGTTGTCCCTGAGGGAAGCCTTACCCCCAAAGGCCTGGTGCGTAATGATAGTGATGCCGAAAAAGTGATAGAATTATTCAAGACCAAAGATTTAGCAGGAATTCTCATCGGTACTATGACTTTTGGCGAGGAGATCCCAGCTATCACCATTGCTGAGAAGATGCCCGAGCTCCCTGTCTTACTATTTGGTACCAAGGAGGGCGCTTTCATCGAAGACGGAAACAGAAGGTCAGACTCTTTCTGTGGAACTCTTTCTATAGCCTCAGGTCTTTATAGAAGAGCTATCCCTTTTACCTTTCTTGGTATTTGCTTTCCGGAAGAGGAGGTATTCAGTCAAGGCGTCAAAAACTTTGTGAGAACCTGTGCCGCTGTCAAAGGCTTCATGGGAGCAAAAATTGGCCAGGTTGGCCCCAGGCCAGAAGCTTTCGAAACCTGTGCCATCAATGAATTTCCTATGATTGAACAATTTGGCCAGCGGGTGGTGCCCATCTCCTTAGCTGACATTTTCCACTCTGCAGAAACAGTTGAAGAAAATAAGGTCTCTCAGATTATAAACGAGATTAAAGCTAAAGCTAATTGTGAAGAAATAAAAGAAGAGACCCTCCGCAAAGCAGCGCGGCTGGAAATCGCTCTAAAAAATTTTGTTGAGCAAAAAAACCTAGCCGGGCTAGCTGTCCAATGCTGGGATGCTATGCAGAAAATCTACGGCATATCTTCCTGTTTAACTATGGGACGATTGACCGAGCAAGGTATTATGACTGCCTGTGAAGTTGATGTTCATGGAGCTTTAGCCATGTTGGTACAATATCTCGCCTCCTTAAAAGAAACTGTACCCCACTTCATTGATTGGACCATTCAGCATCAGTCAAAAAAAAATGTCTTTTTAGCCTGGCATTGTGGTAACGCTCCTCAAGTGCTGGCAGCAAAAGATAGTCCTGTTTGTCTGAGAGCTCATAGTATCCTTGGCCCTGCTCTAGGTGCAGAAATAAGTGAAGGGACAGTTGAGTTCCAATTGAAACCGGGAACAGTCACTTTCACTCGTATAGTAGAATACGATGGAGAGTTCAAAATGCTAATTACCAAGGGTAAAATAATTCCTAGTAAAGATAAGCTAAGAGGAAGCTGGAGCTGGGTAGAAGTGCCTGATCTGGATGGATTATATCGAACTCTTGTCGAGGAAGGCTTTACTCACCATGTCTCTATGATTCACGGTGATATTGCCTCTTCCTTAGTGGAATTCTGTAGATTTACTGAAATGGAACCAGTTGTTGTCTAAACCCAAACCTACCCTGGATAGCCCAGGTTATAAAGGAACTTAAAAACAATCACTACAATAGCGGCGAAAACCACAAAAGAAAAATAATAGCGGGTAGAAGATGATTTTGTTTTCCTACATAATATTACTCCCACTTGTGAACCAGCAAGTGAGCCAGCTAGAATAGAGGCTACCAAAAGGAAATCTACATTTCCTTTAAAAAAGTGAGTAAAAGCTCCATATCCTGAGATAAAGATAATCTGGAAAAGGCCTGTCCCTATAGCTATGCTGGTAGGAATACCAAATAGGTAAATAAGACAAGGAGTCATAATAAACCCACCTCCTACTCCTAAGAGTCCAGAGGATATTCCTATAATAAAACCTAAAATAATTGGGCTCCATAGGGAAATGGACTCTATTCCAGAAATAGGTAAAGAAATAGTAGGAGCAAGATGTATCTTCTGAATTCTTCTGACAATCTTTGTCTTTACCACTACTGTATCGGAGCTTTTCTTCGCTTTTCTACTTTCCAGAAACATAAAGATTCCTACCAATAAAAGGAGAATTATATAAATTGCTGTTACCCAGAGATACATCTTGCTAAAAGAATGATTATAAAGAGTAATCGAACCTAGCTCTTTCAATTTCACCAGCAGGCGGGCTCCTAACTCTACTCCTCCGATTGACCCTATAAGCATAAACAAAGCCAGTCTATAATCAATATGTCCATAACTTCTGTGCTTCAGGCTGGCAGCAGCAGTGGTACCCACCATCTGACAGAGACCGCTGCCTACGGCGATATTATAAGGAATACTAAGAACGACATTGAGCATAGGAGTCAATAGAAATCCACCCCCCACTCCAAACCATCCCGATAAAACCCCTATTAAAAAACCCAAACCAACCAGACCAGGAAGATTAACTATAAGCGTAGCTGTTGAAGAGAAGACGTCTAACACTTAATCACCCTTATCTTTCATGGGATATAGAAGATTTGCTATCTTATCATATTCAATCCTGATAGACAAATTCAATTTTCTTTTGGCTATAATGATACTGTACATTTCCTGGAGAAGGACTCTGGCAAGGATTATTACTTGAAGAAACTGAGATGCTGAAAGATTCGCTATTATCTATCCTAGAATCTCATGAATCTCTTTCAGTTTCTCCATAATCTTTATCTTCTGCGGGCATTGTTCTTCACATCGACCACATTCTACACACGCATCTGCTTTCTGTCTCTCATCTTTATCGCCTGACCAGAGAGTGCCCACCCCGATGTTCTGATACTCCTTGCGAGCATATTCCTTTAGCCCGTATATGGTGTAGTAGTTCATCAACTGGAAGATTTCTGGGATAGCTACATCATTGGGACAGGGCTGACAATATCCACACATAGTACATGGTATTTCTTCCTTTCTCTTTCTTCCTTCTATGAAGTTTTCCATTATCTGAAGTTCTTCATTAGTCAAGTGTTCAGACGAACTTGCTACTCTTACATTTTCTTCCACCATTTCTATATTTTCCATACCTGAAAGAGCAACAGATACATTCTTATTAGCCAGAACGAATCTTAAGGCCAGCTCCGGAGTGCTTTTAACATTACCAACCGGTATTTCCCTTAGAATACCTGAAGTAGCAAGACGACCACCTCCCACAGGTCCCATAACCGCTACCCCCAACCCCTTGCTTTGCGCATAGGCCATAACTTCTTCATTACTTCTATCAAGAAGATTGTATTGGCAGAGAACTGACTCAAAGATGCCTATATCGATAAGTCTTTTCATAACTTCGGGTTTATCGTGGAAGGAGAAAGATATATGCTTAATAAGCCCTTCTTCTTTTGCTTTTCGAGCTTCTCTAAGAAGGTTATGTTTCAGGACTATGTTTTTAAACCTATCTTCATCTAAGCCATGAAAGTGGTAAAAATCGATATACTCTACCTTGAGTTTTTTGAGCTGTTCTTCCA
>CAZQMG010000165.1:0-3346 GCA_964594375.1 uncultured Clostridia bacterium
AAAATCCTGACTGATCTCATCAGAAAAAACCCCCACCTTGGACATTTTAAACTCCTTTATGATTAGGAAAGAAAGTCTTGCCTTTCAGGGAGAATAACCGCCAGTGTTTTTCAATCGGCCTCGAAGATACTGAGGATCCTTGTTGCTGCTTGACTTATATGAATAAAGGAGGATCTTTTCCTGGTTTAATTATTCCTTCAAACCGGTCAAGGTAATAGATTCAATGAAGAAGCGCTGGAAAATTAAATAGATTACCATAAATGGCACAGTGTAAAGAAAAGAGATAGCCATCAATGCCCCATAGTCAGTAGGATTCTCTCCTCCTCCCATTTCCAGCCACCGAATAAAGTGAAGACCCAGGTTCATGGTAAAGTTTCTGTTTGACTGCAGCACTACTAGTGGCCATAAGAACCAATTCCAGGCAAACATAAAATTGACAATTATGAGCGCTCCTATGGCAGGTTTAATTACCGGTAAAATTATCCGCCAGAAGACCCCCATCTCTGAGCATCCATCTATCCTTGAAGCATCAATCAAAGTATCGGGTATAGAAGATATGTACTGTCGCATAAAAAATATTGACCAGACGCCAATCAAGCTGGGTAGGGCTATTGCTGTAACTGTATCAATAAGTCCCAATTTTCCTACAATATAAAACCAGGGAATGACCAGAGCAGCCTCGGGTATCATTAATTTCAAAATGCAAAGTATAAACAGTTCGTTTTTAGCAAAGAAGCGAAGTTTAGCAAATGCATATCCTGCCAGGGTAGAGAAAAACAGAGTACAAGTTACTGCCATTCCTGCCGATAGGAAGGTATTAAGATACAGGCGTGAGATGCTCAAGGATTCCATCACCGTTCTAAAATTGGCTAAGGTAGGATTACGGGGAATTATATTGGGCGGAACCTTGTAAAGCTCTTCATTAGGCATGAAGGCCATTCCAAATCCGTACATCCAGGGTATTATTATCCAAAAAGCAATTAATGCAAGGATGGCTATGTTTATTAACCAAGATTTTAAGGACTTTCTGAACATTAGAGTTTCCTCAGACGAATGTAGGTGAAAATAAGCACTATTCCAATCAGCACGATAGCTGAAGCCGAGGCGAATCCAAATCGAAATCGGTTAAATCCAAACTGGTAAATATATGTAGGCAGAATTCTGGTAGCTGTTCCTGGACCCCCTTTAGTTAAAAACCAAATGGGGGTAAATGCATTAAAACCGGCTATCAAATTGGTCACAACTAAAAAGAGAGTAATGGGTCTAAGCAAGGGGATTATGATGTATCTTATGATATGAAACCCGGAGGCTCCATCTATCTTTGCAGCATCGATGTACACGGAAGGTATCCCTCGTAGTCCGGCGGTGTACATCAAGGTATTAAGCCCCGTCCCGTGCCAGACAGCAAATCCTATAACACAGAGCAGGGCTGTATTCGATCCAGCCAGCCATCTTCCTCTACCCATTCCTAAAAAACTCATCAGCGAGTTTAACCCCGAATAAGATTCAGGACCTGTAATCCATACCCAAATGGCTCCCGCCGATATCAAAGGTAAAATTGCGCTCATGAAGAAAAGCATTCTCCCTAAGAAAGGAATTAATCCCGGTCTGTTAAATAAAACAGCAAAGGCCAGTCCGAAAAAAATTAACAAACCAACGCTTGATAAGGCATAGACTGAAGATATTAGGAAAGCTTTTAAAAAGTAGGGATCTGAGAATAGTTTATAGTAATTCGCTAACCCTACAAATTTCATAGGTTTAAACATATCCCATTTCGTAAAACTAACCATAACAATAAGTATTAACGGTACCCAGAAAAAAATCGTATACAAAACCAGAACTGGAGAAATAAATGAAAACGCGACTCTTGCTTCTCGTTTCTTTAAGCTTTTAGCGAACATGGCCAAACTCTTCTTTCCCTGCATTCCCTACCCTAAAAGCAGGGAATGCAGGTTAGCCTATTTAAAGCTCTTTCAGCATAACATCTTCGTAAAGCTCACTAATTTCCTCTGCCGCAGTAGATAGGCCCGCTTCAATACTCTTTTCCTTGGCAAAGATAAGATTCAACTGATCTCCCAATATGGCCTGGACCACCGAGAATTTAGGAGCCTCGAGACGAGGTATAGTGTTCACACTGGACTTTAGAGCCTCTTGCCATAATTCTTCAGTGAAGGGAGCTTCTGTTATCGCTTCCCTGTAAGGAAGCCAGTTCAGAGTATCGATTGTCCGCCGTTTTACCATATCGAACTGGTTGAGTCTTTCACAGAGCTTCCAGATAAACTCTTTTTTGTCAGAGCCGATAGTGGGATTCACAGCTAAACCATAGATATGCCAGGTAGTGATACTTTTCATCCCTTCCCGGGCGACCGGAATGGGTCCTGCCCTTAGCTTGGAATACATATCTGGTGCATTTCGTTTAACGTCCAGGGGTACCCAGAACCTTCGTGCACTCACCGTGGCAGTTTGTCCTTTCTCCCAACCACCAACATCTCCCGGTATCCCGATTGCATCAATATTGTATTTGTACAGCACATCTAAGTAAAACTGCGCTGCAGCAATTCCGGCTGAGGTATTGAAATTTGCTTTGACCTTTTCATCCTCAATTTTGAGGAAACTTCCGCCTCCAGCAGAAAGGAAATAGGAGGCGAATTTGTCCGCAATACCGCCCCCATGTCCAGCTGTTCTAACAAAGAAGCCACTTATTTCAATTGAACCATCAGCACCATACTTGGTCAACTTTTTGCCAAATTCGAACACCTCATCCCAGGTTCGGGGAGACCTATCCAAGCCCGCTTCCTTATACATCTCTTCATTCCACCAAACTATCTGACCACCTGCATCCCTTACGATTGTGCCCATGAACGGTTTCTTGTAGCCGTTCTCATCCCACAAATAGGGTGCATTTTTGTAAGAGGGTAAGAGTTTTTCTTGTAACGACTTCACTACCGATGCAGGTACAGGTTGCAAAAATCCCTCGTATGCCAGGGTGCTCAGCGCTTCCTCAGTTGCTTCTATTACATCTGGCCCGGTTCCGAAGCGCACGGCATTTACGACTTTGGTCACAAACTCAGTCTCACTAATCCCGGGAAAAAGCTCATGTTTGATTTTGACCCCGAATTCTTTCTCCATCAACGGCCAGCTATTTTCTATAAGCCCGACTATAACGGCGTCAGACGCCCCCCAGGTCCAGATAGTTATCTCTTTAACCGCAGCTGACGCGCCAGAAAAAAGCATCAGGACAAACATCACCAAGCACGCCACACTGATAATACTTCTTCTCTTCATCTTTTTCTCCCTCCTTCAATGGGACAAACTTATCTTTCTCTCAAAAAATCTTCTCCTGTCC
>CAZQMG010000166.1:0-3313 GCA_964594375.1 uncultured Clostridia bacterium
TCCCGCCATTACTAGGTGAGGAGTATAGGCTGAGCGATGGGACCAACAAGTGATAAAGATAAAAGAAGTATAAACTTGGTGAGGGAAGCCCCTTTGTGTTCATACAAAAAAAACGGGGAAGACATTTTCTCTGCTCAACAGGTGCAATAGGAAGGTTAATAAAAACGCAGAGACTCTTTTTAAGGAATAATTCGTAAAAGTTCGTGTCCCCTAACCTCGTAAGAGATGGTGTCACTTGACAACTGTGCGTCGTTCAGTGAAGATGATGCAGGCTTTGTATGAAAACTACGGAATCTTACTTTCCTATGATAATAGGATGCTCTACTCTTTTTGGGAACCAGAAGTAATTGATAAAGTGACCGAACAAGAGCTTCGAGATTTAAAACTCGGCTATCGAGCAAAATCAATAAAAAGAATTACCGAAGCTTTTGTAGAAAAGGAAATCGATGAGTCTGAATTGCGAAACAAGTCCAGAGAATATCAGCGGGAAGCTCTACTTAAACTTTATGGTATCGGCCCTGCCTCCATTTGATACATTCTCTTCGATGTGTTTCATTGCCTCGATGAACTAAACTACATCTCCCCCTGGGAACAGAAGATCTATTCTAAACTTTTTTTTGGCACAGATCCAGATGAACCAGTCTCTGTGGAAGAACTTTTGAATCTTTTCAATAAGCGTTTCCCCGGTTATAAGATGCTTGCTGTTCATTACTTTTGGGAGGATTTGTTCTGGAAAAGAAAACATGGGAAGAGTGAGTGGCTGGAGAAGTTGATTAGACTCTGAAGGATATTGGTGATAAAATGAATACCCAACAATTAACCCTGGAAATAAAAGATCTAGCTACCGAAAAAGGTGCTGATATCGTTGGAGTTGTGTGTTGACCTGTCCATACAGAAGATAGATAATAGAAAAATAGTGAGAGGTAGGATGCCAGTAATTCATCTTCTGGGTAGAGTAGCCTTAATCAGCAATGGTCATATTCTTTTGGCTCACGGAATTGGTGCAAAGAATACCTTCTTGCCCGGTGGTCATGTTGAATATAACGAAGCGGTAAAGAATGCAATTATGCGTGAACTCAAGGAGGAGTTTGGCGGAGAAGTTCAGATTGAGGAGTTTATTGGAGTAGTTGAAAACTCATTTGAGTATCGCGGCCAGCCTTATCATGAATTGAATCTCCTATTCTCAGGCAAATTGCTCAACTATGACTATACTCAAACCCCAAAATCCCTTGAATCACACTTGGAATTCTACTGGCAACGGATTGACAAACTAAGGGAGGCTAACCTACTGCCTCCACCGTTACTCACAATCATACCTGGCTATCATAGAGATAGAAAAAGTAGCCTATGGACAAATACGATGGAAAACGAGAAGGAATAGCTCCCAAGATCTCTGTTCGTTTCTGCGTCAGTAGATGTGCCACACCCGTCCAAAAACAAGATTGACAAATGCTGAGATTTGGTCTAGTTTGTGTTCAGAGGATGCAATTAAAGAGTCCTTGGAATACCTGTAGGTTGTGTATAACCACCTAGGAGGCTGGTGAAAAACCCCCATATTGTAGGTGTCCGATTTATCGGACCCCTTAGCAAAGCGGGTTTCATAAATGAAACCTCTACAAAAAACCACTTTTTCACCAGCCTCCTAGAATAGACCTTGTCTTCAACAAAAGAGAGATTTATGAATTTACAAAACAAGTTGATCAACATGTTTTGTAAGGTAGCGACAGGCCCTAGTAAGTTTCGAGCTCTTCTTACTCCAATAGGAGTGGTTATTTTCTTCAGCCTTGTAGGGCTATTTATTGCCGTCGCTCTTCAAGTGGATAAATTCTTGAGACTTCCCAATCTTCTCCCTAGGCCATTGAACGTGACTGTATCTATTCCTATCCTTAGTGTGGGATTGCTCTTAATGCTGTGGTCAATTCTACATTTTACAAAAATAAAAGGGACACCGGTACCTTTCAACCCACCACCCAGGCTAGTCACTAATGGCCCTTATAGTCACCTCAGGAATCCTATGCTCAGTGGGGTGTTCATTCTGCTATTTGGAGTCGGTATCCTATTTGCCTCAATTTCTCTTGTCTTTGTATTTACTCCACTTTTTATTCTAGTTAATGTGCTGGAGTTAAAGGGAGTTGAAGAACCGGAGCTCGAAAGACGCCTTGGTAAGGAGTACCTTGAGTATAAGAAAAGAACACCTATGTTTATTCCGTGGCCGAAGGTAAACACCAAAAAATAAAGCGGCGTCGTTCCCTAATAACATATTTACGATTCATTCCACCAGCCAAACATTTGCCACTTAATTAATAGGTCAAAATAGATGTGGAAACGAACTCCAGTAAAAATCCTCCAAAAACCAGATCGACAAGTGCTGAGATTTGGCCTAATCTGCCTCTGCATCACGTTGCTGGAGTCTCTCTGAATAATGTTAGGTAACCATCACTTAGCTCTATTGACATTACAATAGACTACTATGGAACTAAAAGAATACAAAAGAAAAAGAAATTTCAGGAGAACACCAGAGCCTGAAGGCTCCCAGAGAGTCGAATCTAGCCAGTATTTTGTGGTTCAAAAGCATCAGGCCAGTCATCTTCACTATGACTTTCGTCTCCAGGTGGCTGGTGTACTCAAAAGCTGGGCAATTCCAAAAGGTCCTAGCATTGATCCCTCGCACAGGCGTCTGGCTATCCAAGTCGAAGACCATCCGGTAGAATACAGAGATTTTGAGGGAGTTATTCCTTCTGGTGAATATGGAGGGGGTACCGTAATGATATGGGATTGTGGATCATATAAACTTCTTAAGGAAAAAGATCCTCAGAAGAGCATCCAGGAAGGAGCAATAAAATTTTGCCTTCACGGTAAAAAGCTTAAAGGTGGATTTGTCTTAATCAAGACAGAATATCAGAAAAATAGAAATGCCTGGCTACTTATCAAGGAAAATGATACCTTTGCTCGAAAGGGATATGAAATAGTAAAAGAACAAGTCAAATCTTGCAAAACTGGGCTAACTTTAGAAGAAATTGAGCGACTGTAGTTTTCCTTTTGAAAGGTTAGTCACAGGAAGGAATCTTCCTTATTTCACTTTTCTAACCCAGATTGACAAGTACTGAGATTTGGGTTAGGCTAGTTTCACCCGTTGTTGTAGCGGAATATCGTAGATTGGGATCTCTATATCTTCCTCGAAAAAGTTCTAACAACGTCCCGCCAGGTGCACCAACGTCTGAAGCACTGTTCGTGAGAGCATTTTCACGTCCTTGGTTGAGAAATACTTCCCTATATTAATTCTAGCCAGCTCAAACTCATTTAGTCTTTTGAT
>CAZQMG010000167.1:0-3268 GCA_964594375.1 uncultured Clostridia bacterium
GTACGGAGGCAGACACTCTCTGTTATACGCTGTATTCTATCGTGATTCACTTTAGTGCTTTGATCACAACAAATGACCCTTCACTATAACCTTCTTTTATTGGTTCAATAGCTTTTACCTTAGATAGATTATGAAAAATTGTTTGAGTAAAACTGAAATTCTTGAAACCTACTTTTTTTAAGTTTGAAACAACCTCATCTACTGTATAGAATGTAGCTATCCTGTAAAAAACACTCTTCTTTTTACGTTGCTGATATGATTTTCCAATAGAGCTTTCCTTATCAATAAATCCAATTATCAAATATCCACCAGGTTTTAATATCCTATATGCTTCTTGAAAAGCAGTCTGTATATCATCTACAAAACAGACAGTAGTCACCATCAACGCAAACTCAAACTGAGAATTATGAAAAGGGAGTTTTTCTGCTACTCCTTCAATCGCCTTAATACCCCGGCTTTGGGCAAATTCCTTCATTTTGTGTGATGGTTCAATCCCAAGTTTTATACCTAATGGGGCCGCAAATCGACCACTACCTACTCCAATTTCCATACCTTTTCCCCTTTCAGGTAATTGCTCTCTTATTGCCCCAAGCTCTGATTCATAAACAAATTTGTTTCTCTCAAACCAATCTTCATACTGGGATGCATACTCTTCAAATGGTTCAACTTTTGGCATAGTCTTGCTGGTTCTAATCTAACTGATCCCGAAGTGACTCAAGCTCTTCTAGTGTTTTTTCAGCAACTACCTTTGCTTTCTTAAAATGTTTTATCATTCTATTAAGACATTTTTGCCTTTCTTTAGCATGACCAAGATATTTTGCACAGGCGTCCATAAATTTCTTTGTTTCTATTACATTCGCTTTTACTTCGTCCGGTATTTTTTCACTATCGTGCCTCACTGCTTCTTCCGGACAAACATCATGGCATTTTCCGCAACGGATGCAACCATCCATGTTTATTTTTGCCGTTCCATTTTCCATTAATATTACACCTACTGGACATTCTTCGACACATATTCCACATCCACTACACTTATCCTTATCTACCCACGGCATTTTTATTTCCTCCTTTCATTTAATTTTCCTTCCTCATAAAATCTTTTCATTGGATAAACTGGGAACTACTTGCAATCCATCAGGAGTGCCTTCAATTTTCTATAATTATTTATCATTTCTTCTCTGAGTCCAATTTTAACCTCTTTAGAAACCGGTTAAAGCAGTTGCAGCTACATGGCCGCGTCTCATGTCTCGGCTTCGACCCAAGCCTCTGCCACGATCTCTATTTATTCTACCACTTGCTAGCCCAGGTTGAAGAAATCCCAGGGTAGTCAGCTGGCATGATTCACCTTCTTACTTCTTTCTTAAATTTTTACTCACTTTTCCTTCTGACTTCGATTATCTCAAAACTGCTTTGATAATTTTCTCTTCTACCTTCTTTTTAACCCCAGGAGACGGTCTATTTTCCCCTTGTCAAATCCCACAACCCTCGCCCTGCCAATTAAGAGAACCGGTACACCCATTTTTCCTACCTTTCTTTTTATGTTTATCAAAGTAATTCTAACAGAATGTGCCGCTAAAGATTTAAAAACACCTATACTTCTATAGTTCTTCCTGCACCGAATCTAGGTTCAATATTTTCCAAAACCTTTCACAGCTTCGTATATAGCAAAGCAGGTGAATTGTAATTGACTCATATTGTAGTTATCTTTTTTGCCTTAAGTAACCTTATGTAATCAAAAAAAATATGTTCCTGAAAATCTTTGTATCCACTTTTGGCTAGTATCTTCTTCCAATCTTTTTCAATAAAATCAAAGGCATAAGGGCATTCTATGAGTTTAAAGAGAATTCTCAGATAAAAAGGCATCAAATCTTTATCAAATTCATTATAATCTAAGATAAAGAAGACTCCACCGTTTTTTAACACCTCAAAGACATTCTTTATAACTTTTTCTCTAATATTTTGAGGAAATCCATGGAGTACAAAAGAGATAAAAACCTTATCAAACTTTTCTTTAAAAGGCAAAGATTGGTCAGCCCTTGCGTTGACAATTTTAGCATTTGGGAATTTAGCACACTTTTTTTGAAATTGGGAAATCATCTCCTCAGAAATATCAATTCCGATAAGTTTTCCGTCTTTTGAAAGATACTTCATCATTAAACAAGCATTTCTGCCCGTGCCTGTTCCTAAATCAAGGATTTTATCTTGCGGTCTAATTCTCATCATTTCAATAGCCTTTTCAATAAAAGGAGAATATCTGCCAAGGGTTGCGATGTCAAGTATTGCATCGTAATGGACCGCCATAAATCCTTTAATTTCAACTTTTGATTTCGGATAATAACCATACATTTTTCGCTCTATCTCCAATTTTATCCCCTCGGCTTCATCAATCCATTTTCTGGCAACTTCTCTTGCTTGGCCTTTATCGGCTGCATTCATTTTTTCAACCATTTCTTTTTGTGATATCGGAACAAGTTCTGCCCCCACAGAGGATATGTGGCTACCATCGGTAATCCAATCGATGTTAATTCACCTGGTGGATGACCGAAGACAAGTACTCCATCTATTTCTTTTTGTTGAGCCTCTATACTCCTAATAGCAGATTCAGCTTTTACAGGCTCAACCTCTCCGACAAATTCAACCTCTTTGCACTTTTCTTCAAGTTTTTCCAATATCATCTCATTTGTTATTATTTCTATATCCACTTTTACCCCTTTTTCTGGTATCATGATTAACCTCCTATTTTTCTTCCTCAAACTGGATAGCTTCATTGGGACAGCTTTCTTTTCCATTCGCATAACTTTTTTCATCAAATAGCCAAAAATTAAAAAAACAACGATGAGAGAGACAAGAACAGAAGCTGCCAAAAATTTACCGCCAAAATGCCCAACTATCCTCATTACTATAGCAATCCGAGAAGAACAAGGAACCGCAGTGAATAGGGATGCTGTATAGAACCTTTCTTTCCCCGAATCCAGAATTCTTGTGGCCCTAACTTTTTTTGATCTATCAGAAATAGAGTACGTTCCTGGACTATCTATAAACTCTATTTTCTAGGAGGCTGGTGAAAAAGTGGTTTTTTGTAGAGGTTTCATTTATGAAACCCGCTTTGCTAAGGGGTCCGATAAATCGGACCTCTACAATATAGGGCTTTTTCACCAGCCTCCTAGGGCGTTAAGTAAACATGATTTCCCAACATTAGGCTGGCCAACCAAGAGGACCTTAAGCTTCATCCTAACACCTCAATTTCTTTTGCTATATCTTTACCCAA
>CAZQMG010000168.1:0-3251 GCA_964594375.1 uncultured Clostridia bacterium
TCACTTTCTCCTTTTATTTAATAATCCTACTGTCAACCGTCTTTATTTCCACTAATGTCTCCTTGTTCTCCTTGTTCTCCTTAGCATCTGCATTTTATTCTGAAGTTCTTCGTATTCATCTAACCCTTTCTTTATCTCTTTTATTTCTTTTTCGCTCAATTCTACCAGGTCTTCAGGACTATCTGCCTCAGTAACTTCCTCATCTAACACATAATCATAAATCTCATATGCCAGTTCTCGTTTTACTATCAATACTTCTCTCATCATCTTTTCTCCTTTCACTCAATAATCTTATCCAGTATCATCAATTCTGAGAATAACTGGATAATCTACCTTTTCTCAGAGTAGGGTAACTACACCAAATCTTCATACTATATTGCTCATCATAACCGCCATTATATTTACAGTGGTATGCACAAGTTTCCCAATTTACAAATTTTTTCTTCCAGGGACACTTAACCATTTTCCTAATAACCACCACAACCATAGGGAACAGGATAAACACTACGGCGCAGACTAGACAGATTATCTCTATTGTGGTTATTCCGTGTATTATGTGCATTTATGTTACCTCTTTATCGGCATAATTCGAAAATAGTAATGACCGCCCCTAGTTGATTTCTTCCAAAACATAGGAAAAAATAGAATATTCCGACGTAAAGCAGAAATAACATCCTCGTTTCCCGACCAACCTCCGGTGTGATACTCGAAATGAAGAACCCTCTTGCCAGTGACCGAGAATGACCAGTCAGACGTGTAAGTGTTTTCTTCTACCAGGTCAAGCAAGCCCTGAACTCCATCTTTGAGAATATCCCATTTTTCGATTGCTTTTAATGATGCCTCGTCTGGATAGTTGTCTTTGTCTAGCAATTTACCTCCCCCCAATATTGCCTAATTATCATCTGCAATCTAGCCGCAAATTCCTTTAGTTTTTCGTATTGCGTAGGCTCAAATTCCCTCCAGTATTCTAGATACTTATTCTGCTCTGCTAGAAATTCCTGCCCAGCTAATACTTTAAGATATGACTTTTGAGAAAGAGCTTTTGGCCTCTCGGATAAATCATAGAATCCTTTTGGCATTACGTCACCTCTTCGTCAGGTCAAATGGAACAAACCAGCATATTGCGTTTATCAAAGGCTCGCTTTTGTTCCAAAGCCAATACAGTTTCGGATGCCTCTTGATAAAGTCCCATATTGGCTCACCCACTACTAGCATAAGGTCTAAAACAGTAGCCCGAAATTGTGCCGCTTGATAACTGAATGTCTTCTTAATGATACGTTGATATTCTTCGTCTGTTAATCCCAATTGGTTCTCCTTTCACATTACTTCTTCATCATTTATATCCATCGAGTTTGTCGATAAAGCTACCAAAACATTGTCATCATTAAGCTCAACTTCATTGAAAAATAATAGTTTCCAACCATAATCCTTAAATACTTTCGCCCTTTCATTTTTCCAATTTTCTATACTTATGTGATTTCTTTTCTTGTAATATCTAGCATAGACTTCGACTGCTATCTTTTCGTTATTAGTATTTACGAAATCGGGATTAAATCTATCTACAAAAAACTTTCCATTACCTACATATTTATAGGGCAAATTATGCCTCTTTGCTATATCTAAAAATTTCTCTTCAAGGGAAGATGGTATCCGTCTTGTCAACATTTTCTTAATAGTTTCTTTGGTAGGCTTGTAATTCCTATTTTTTCTTACTTCTATCATAGCCAGCTTAAATTTTTCACTCTTTCTTAATGATTTACCAATTTTATCTTTAGTCTTTTGAGAACGATGTTTACCTGTATTCCAAGGAAGTACTCCTTTCATTGCTTCCCCAATTTTATCTCGATGACTTTTGGTGAAGTGTTTTCCAAAGAAAAAGTGCTTTTCACCACTAATAGCAACCTTTCTTTTCTTTTTAATCTCAGTCGTCCTTTTAACACCATACTCCTCTTCCATAGTCATTCCTTTCCTATGGGATTTCACCCCTTTATTCCAAGCAATTCTTTTCTTCATAAAAGTCCTTCTTCAGGTGTATTCGCCGAATTAGCACACATCAACTCAAGTGCCAACCCGTCCCTGACCTCCTGGCTCAGCCTCTCCTCCGGGTCGATGTTGGCTAGATTGCGTATTCTGTCAAGCTCATCTTCCAACAGGACATAGGCTTTGTAAGGAATCAGACACGTAAACCTTTCCCAACTATCCCCCATCCTTCACCTCCATTGTATCTTTTTTGGTAAATTTGTCAAGTAATTCTGGATTTTCACAGGTATTACCAATAATTTCAATCCTTTTTCGATAGACCGATAAATCAAGAAGTATCTCATTTTCATTTTTTCCTATATAGCCACCTGACCTCCAAGTAATAGCATAAAAATAGTCCCTAAATGCTTTGAATTTTATTATATCTCCTTCGTATATTTCCTTTCCTGCACAATCAAAAAGCCCAGTTGATTGCATAATTACATATTTCCTATGATGTTCTTCCTGCAATAAATTATGAACAAAATTCTCCTCAAACCAGTATAAATCATCAATATACTCCATTCCCTCTCTTTCTAAATATGCTCTAAACTTTATTTCTCGCATCATTTTTCTCCTTTCATCTTATATAAATCTTCCCTGTGTAAATAAGGTTCTATCAAGAAATGCGCCCGCTGATGGTCTGGCCTGCAAACTGAGATTTCGTTATCTGGCTCACACTTCCCACCTTGTGATTTATACAGGATTTCATGTACCTCAACTGCCTCAACCCGCCCCCTCCCCTCGGCCAGGCACACCTCGCAATACCTGTGCTCCCTCCAGTAAGTTAATTGAGCCTCTTGATCGATCTTTCTCTTCTTCTGCCATTTTTTCATTTAATCTTACCCCACAATTTATTTCAGGATAGGGACAGTAGAATTGGCTACAAGACTCTATATGTCCCGAAAATACCATACAAAGAACATTATGCTCATTCCTGCCGAACTTGAATAACGGTAAGCTATGGCAGGAATAAACTGGGCAATCTTCTCGTTTTTTAGTCATATTATTCTCCTTATTTAACTGTATTTTGCTTCTCGGCCAATCCCTGCAGTCCTTTGATAAATTTATCTACCTTATTCTGCTTGTCCACCAGCTCAGCCTGCTTGTCTATGAGTGCCTGGACTACCAGCACCAGGTTGTCGTTGCTAGTTATCTTGCGGTATAAGATTTTATTCATTTATTCTTCCTTTCCAAATCTCTTTTTCAGAGCAATAGCCAATATTTCCTCG
>CAZQMG010000169.1:0-3247 GCA_964594375.1 uncultured Clostridia bacterium
GTTTTTAGGTAAAGACCAGGAGAAAAGAAGAAAATAAGGTATTTGAAGGAATGTTATCCCTTTATCGCTCCCGCAGTAAGACCACGGGTTATTTGTTTACTGAAAAGGGCATAGAATAAAAGCACGGGGGCAAGTCCAATCACAAGTGCAGCAAACTGCATTCCATACTCAACAGCAAGAGGTCCTGAAAACATATAGATACCTACAGGAAGACTTCTTTTAAGAGAAGTAAGAATAAAGGCAAGTAAAAATTCGTTCCAGGCCCCGAGAACTGACAGGATGGTCAGCGTTACAATAATTGGTTTACTTATGGGAAGAATGATTTTTGAGAAAACCTGAAGATAAGAGGCACCATCTATTTTTGCCGATTCAATTAGAGAATCCGGTATTCCTTTCATAAATTCTGTTCCCAGATAAATTGCAAAGGGCAAACCAATTGCTGTATAGGGAAGGATTAGGCCAAGATAGGTGTCTTGAAGACCAATTCGAGTTTCAAAAAGAAACAAGGGAATAAGAATTGCGTGTAAAGTGATAAGCAAACCCCCCAGAAACAGATTATAAAGAATTGGAGTAATTTTATACTTTATTCCTAATTTTGCAAAGGCAAAAGAGGCCATCATGCTAAGAATAATTACTCCTCCTGTAGAAAAAAATGTATAAATGAGGCTATTGATAGCATACTCACCCAGGTGGCCAAGCTCCCAGGCCCTAACATAATTCTGAAGCGTTGGATTTTTGGGCAGGGCAAGGCCGTGTCTTATTATTTCAAGCTTTGGTTTAAATGAAGAATAAAAAAGCCAGACTAGAGGAAAGATTGTTAATATGGCAAAGCTTATAAGAACTGCATAAGCTACTATTTTGAAAAGAACATTTTTCCTTTCTTCGCTTAAAACAAAATCAGACATTCTTAAACCTGTTTAGGACCGACAAGTTTTCTTTCGATAACCCGTACCAGGATTATCAGAATAATACTCATGCTAACAATAACCATGGAAATTGCAGATCCAAAACTGTAATTGAAGTACGTAAATGCGTAACGATACATATAAAGGGTAAGTACCTCTGTATAGTTAGACGGGCCGCCTCCGGTCAAGGCAAATATTAAATCAAAACCTTTAAGACTTCCGGCGATGGCAAAAATAGTCAATATTACTACTACACCAGAAAGGGAAGGAACGATAATTTTTAGAAAGATACGAACTTCAGATGCGCCGTCGATCATAGCAGCCTCAATAATTGAGGGATTAATCCTCTGGAGATTGGCCAGAAAAACAACCATATAAAATCCTGTATATATCCAGAGAAGAGCAAATGCAACGGGTACCATAGCCCAGGTTTTACTATTCACTATGCCTATCGTATATTGTGGGTCGTTATAAATAAGTCGCAGAAGATTCGTTACCGCTCCAACCGAAGAAAACATTTTTAACCAGAGAATACCCACAATAACCATGGAAAGAGTAATGGGAAGGAAAACCATGCCTTGGAAAAATCCTCGAAACCGTACAAGTTTTCTATAGAGAATATATGCCAGTACAAATCCAATAGGTATCTGGCCAAAAACAGAAACAACAACAACAATCATAGTATTCTTCAATGCCATCCAGAATTCTGACTGATTAAACATTTTTATATACCATTTAAATCCAGCCCATACTGCTTCGTTTGTATAAACGTTATAATCCGTAAAACTCAGGTGAAGAGATTTTATTATTGGATAACCTATTATTAGCAGGTAAATAACTAATGCTGGAGCTACAAAAAGTAGATAGGTAATTACCTTCTTAGACTTTTCGGATGTAAAATTCATTCTCATCCTCTTTATTGAAAAGGCACTGCACGATTTCGTGCAGTGCCTTTTTCACAGTACCTTTTCCTTTTAACGCACGGACGCGACTGCAGCTTCGATTTCCGCAGCCAGTTGTTCTGGTGTTATATCACCCAATGCCAGTTCCTGAAGGCCAGTATTTATCCTTTGGACACCATCAGCGGGAATCACGGCATCGAGGATGAGAGTCGCGGGATGTAAGGGATAAAAAGCAAAAAGTTTCCTGTCCAGCGGAGGCATTTCAACATCTGAGATATCCAGATTGGCCAAAGAAGGTGGCTTAAGACTTCCTCCTAGAAGTCTTTTCTTGCTAGCTATAGGTCCAACATAGAAAGAAACCAATTTCCAGGCTGCCTCAGCCTTTTCTTGAGAAAGACCTGCTTTCATACCAAGACCTGTTGAAACAACGAAAGAAGTGGAACCGGAGGGGCCTACCTGTCCTGCAAAGTCAGGAAGTACAGTAAGAGTGATCTTCTCTTGCTTTTCCGGAGTCATAAGACCATCAGCAACAGCCGAGAATGCACTTACACGCCAGTCGCCATCAATATAAAAGACGGCCTTGTCTTCTGCAAATACGTTTGGAGCATCTCCATACCCAAGCTGGACATTGCTCTCTGAAATTAGTCCCGTAGCATACATTTCCTCAACGATTCTGAGAGCCCAAAGAAACCCTTCATCCTCAAATGAAGCTTCACCGGCAATTGCCTTCATCAGCCATTCATCTCCCGCTGTTCTTCCAACTATAGCACTGAGAAGACAGGACTGCATAACCCAGGTCTCCTTAGCTGCTATCGCGATACCCTGCAAACCAGCTCCCTTTATTACAGGAACCATAGCCTTAAGTTCCTTATATGTCTGCGGCATAGCAAGACCAAGCCTATCGAGAAGCTCGGTATTGACATACAGCATATGGGATGCAGTACCTGAGAACATGGGAAGCTCATGAAGTCTACCGAGAAGCTGAGGAGCAACAGCTGCAGGAACGTAGTTATCTATATCGTCACCCAAGAATGGATAGAGGTCAGCTATGATGCCAGATCCTGTAATTTTACCGGTTCGTTCACCAGGCCATAGATACATAACATCAGGTGTCTGTCCAGCAGCAGCCAGTGCGGCAAGTTTCTGGTGATAGGCTTGATCATAGAGTGTTTCAATTTCCAGTTTAATATCTGGATTGAGCTTGGCAAAAGTCTGTATTATGTCCAACTCAACTTCAGCCCCTGGTGCAGTAATATCGTAATAATGTAACCACTTTATGGTAACTGCACCTGCACAGGAAGCAAAAACAACAAGGCTAAATGCTAATACACATAGCAAAACACCTGTTTTTCTAAACATTTTATTTCCTCCCTATTTTTCTTTTTGTAAGCTTTCTTTTGATTCTAAGCTAACAGCCCCTATTCCCTTTTTCACCTCCTT
>CAZQMG010000170.1:0-3209 GCA_964594375.1 uncultured Clostridia bacterium
TATAATTATTATATACCAAAATCTTAATTAAAACAAGGATGATTGGGGTAAAAAATGGGGGTCAAGTTCAAGATTTTCTTTAGATTTCTTCCAAGACTCTCTAACAAAAAGATTCCATTATTTCCTTAATCTATTATCAATCTCTTTTAGGAAATGGGTAATAAAATCTATCCTTTTTAAGCTATTCTGCCTGAATAAAATTATTACCATCCCCTAATTGTATATAGTATATCGAAAAGAAAGAAAAAAGAATCAAGCTGACCGTTGACGAGGAAAAGTTTAGGGAGAAACTTATTGAACTAGCGAATTTAAAAGGTAATGAAAAAGTTTTGGATATTGGTTGTGGAACGGGAACTTTGGATTTGATGATTGCGTGGCGGACATCATCAAATTACATACAGAGTTATAGGAAAGGTGTGAAAATGAGAACTGGGAGTGCTCCCTATACCTTTTTAGCTTGTTTTTCCCCTAGCAAATCAAAGGCAGTCTGTTTTGCCTCCTGGTAAACCTTTTTGAGGGGGATTTTAAGGTGGGTGGCAATCTTTTGGCATTCTTCATAGCTAGGGGAGATGTTTTTGACAATACCATCAACTTTTCCTATTTTGACTTCGATTTTACCATATTTAGTAACTACCTTCCGGCTCTCCCGATTCAATTTTCTTCTCTTTATTTTAGAAATCCTCACTCCCAGGGTAGTAGTTTCATCAAAAATAACCTCGAGCATTCTTTCTATTTTTTCCTCATCCGTTATCACACTAAGCATAGTGGCAGGTCTTGTTCTTTTCATCTGAATGGAAGTGAGAAAAACATCCAGGGCCCCTTCATCAAATAGTCTATCTATTATGTGCTCGTAGAACTCAGGATTCATATCATCAATATTGGTTTGAATTAAAGAGACTACATCCTCCTCATATGCATTCTTTAGCACCCCTAGCGAGACTCTCAATAAATTGGGAATAGGAAGGTCTCTTTGTCCAGCTCCATAGCCAATATTATCTATTTCCATAGGGGGCATCTGGCCAAAGTTTTCAGCCAGAGTGCTAATGATAGCTGCTCCAGTAGGAGTAACCAGCTCCGCCTCGATATTACTGCCATAAACAGGAACCCCTTTCAATAACTCTAAAGTTGCCGGGGCAGGTACAGGCAGGGTGCCATGGCTACATTTTACGAAGCCTTTGCCGAGAGGTAAGGAGGAAGAATACATCTTCTCTATCCCTAAGTATTTCATTCCAGCTACTGCTCCTACCACGTCAATAATCGTATCTAAACCACCCAGTTCATGAAAATGTATCTTTTGTGGGCTTTTCCCATGGATCTTTGCCTCTACGCTGGCCAGTCTGATAAATATGGCTCGACTCCGCTCCTTTATCTTCTTTTCTAATTTACTTTCATCCAGAATAGATAGAATATCCTTAAGTTTCCTTTCTTTTTTGTCTTCTTCAATGCGTATTTCAATCTGGGTGGAGGTAATACCCTTTTTGGCTACTTTTTTTGCCTCAACCTGATAACCAGAAAGGTCTAATTTATCTAGCTCCCTTTCTAGCTCTTTTACTGACCAGCCCAGATCGACCAATGCTGCCAGTACCATATCTCCACTAATACCAGAAAAACAGTTAAAATAGGCGACTCTCATTTTTCTCTCCCTATGTGGTTAATCAAACTGGCCATATATCCAGCTCCAAATCCATTATCGATGTTAACTACTGCTATCCCAGGAACACAGCTATTGAGCATGGCAAGAAGAGCAGAAACTCCTTTAAAGCTAGCTCCATATCCTACCGAAGTAGGCACCGCTATGACTGGCTTACTCACCAGACCCCCTACTACACTGGGCAGAGCCCCTTCCATGCCCGCAACTACCACCAAGACGTTGGCACTAAAGAGCTTGTCTTTATTGTCAAATAACCGGTGAATTCCAGCTACCCCTACATCGTAAAGGCGATCTACTTTGTTATTCATAATTTTTGCCGTAACTGCTGCCTCCTCAGCTACTGGCATATCTGCGGTTCCCCCGCTCACTACCAATATAGTCTGAGAGTCTACTTTCTCTTTTCTTTCTCCCAGCACAGCTATCCTTGCCTTTTCAAAATATCTGACTTCCGGAAGAGCATTTTTAATAGCCTGATAGACCTCCTTATTTGCTCGGGCAGCCATAACTGTCGATTTATTTTCCCTCATTTGCTTTGCAATATGAACAATTTGCCCAGGGGTCTTACCGGGACAAAAAATCACTTCAGGATAGTCTCTTCGCAGTTCCCGATGCGTGTCAATCTTAGCAAAACCAAGATCCTGGTAAGGAAGAACTTTTAGTCCTTCTAAAGCCTCTTCTACCTTCATCTCACCCGACTTTACCTTCTCCAGTAGATGTCTGATTAAATCTGTTTTCACCCTGGGTCACCTTTTTTTAAGACCTCATTCATACTTCCCGAGCGATAGCCTTCTAAATCAAAGGTAACGTAAGTATATCCCAACTTCTTGAGTTTATCGATAATTAGCCCTGTTATGTCTTTCTGCCAAAATAAGCTCATTTCTTCCGATGCTACCTCGATTCTAGCTATCCCATCATGGTCCCTTATCCTTAGCTGTCTTATTCCCAGTCCTCTTAAAAATCTTTCCCCCTCATCAACTCTTTTTAATTTTTCTCTGGTTATTTTAGTCTCGTAAGGGATTCGTGAAGCTAGACAGGCTAAAGAAGGTTTATCCCAGGTAGCCAGATTCATTTTATGAGAGAGACTACGAATTTCGGCTTTAGTTAACCGGACTTCCTTTAAAGGGCTCTTTATACCCAATTCCTGTCCAGCCAGCATCCCTGGACGAAAATCAGTTAGGTCATCATAATTGGAAGCATCAACTACGTAGTCCAAACCCTGTTCTTTGGCGAGATTGTTTAATCTGGAGAATAATTCCCTCTTGCAAAAATAGCATCTTTGAGGAGAGTTCTTGACAAAATCCTGCTTCGATAGCTCCTCTGTCTGGATGATAAAGTGTCTAACTCCCAATTCTCGAGCTATCTTCCTGGCTGCCTCTAGCTCAGAAACTGGATAAGTCTCGGAACTCGCTGTAGCTGCTGATACCTTGTTTTTAAGCACATCATGGGCAACCTTAAGCAGAAAAGTACTATCCACTCCTCCAGAGAAAGCAATGAGAACACTTCCCATATTAGAGAGGATTCTTTTGAGATTGGCTAGTTTTTCCTCCATGAAAAGGCC
>CAZQMG010000171.1:0-3153 GCA_964594375.1 uncultured Clostridia bacterium
AATCAACCTCTTTTTATAATAGAAATAGAATAAAAATAGAACCGTCCCCTTTTACTATTGATGGAGGTAAGCGGTGAAATATGAAGAGGCGATGGAGAAACTGGAGGAGATAACTCAAAAACTAGAAGAAGGAAATCTCCCCCTAGAAGAAGCTTTGCAAAACTTTGAAGAAGGAATGAACTTAATAAGCTTCTGTGAAAAAAAACTAGAAGAAGCAGAGAAAAAAATCCAGGTTTTGATAAAGGAAAAAGATAAGTTTAATCTAAAAGAATGGGAGGCTGAAGAAGAAAGCGAAATGGTAGAGAAGAAACAAGAGGAAAAGAAAGAAAGAGAAGAAGGACAAGAAGAAGGACAAGAAGAAGAAGAAGAAGAAGGGAAATCAGGGAAAAATCGGAGGGAAACCAAAACTGAGGCAGAACCAGAAAAGGAAAAAGATCAAAATCTTCTCTTCCTAGAGGAAGAAGATTAAGATGTCAAAAACATTTTACTTTATTATTACTCATCCTTTATTATTGAGTGTTTTCTGGGCCTGGATTGCTGCTCAGACTATTAAGGTCATTGTTTCCTCAGTCAATGAGAAAAAAATAAATCTGCATCGTTTTATAGAACCAGGGGGAATGCCCTCGTCTCATGCAGCGGCGGTGGTAGCCCTACTTACAGGAGTAGGAATAAGAGAAGGTATAGGCTCTACTCTTTTTATTGTCACTTTGGTTCTTGCTTTAATTACTGTGTACGAAGCTATAGGAGTCAGAAGGCAGTCAGGTAGGCAGGCAGAACTTATTAATGAGCTATTTCGTTATCTAGCACGACGTCGCGCTGTAAAGCATCAACTGATAGAACAATTAGGGCATAACCCACTAGAGGCATTAATAGGGTGCATACTGGGATTTTTTATGGCCTTGCTCTGGATGTAACCAGGGAAAATACCTCAGGACAATCTCGTATTGCGTATATCGTATGTCGTATTGCGCAATACGCATCACGCACAACAGAGCTGGTGAATCGTATTTCGTGAATCGTGAATTGTCAACCAAATAATATAGGAATTTCTTTTTTCCCCTCTCCCTTCCCTCTCCCCTGCGGGGAGAGGATTGAGGTGAGGGGGTAAGTTCTTTTCTTGTTTGCGATTCACTATACGCTATCCGCTAAACGCTATACGCTCTCTTCTGAGGAATGCCCGTCAGCACACATATAAAATTATAGAAGAGGAGAATTCCGGAGAAAAAATGCTTGAAGTAGTGGGAATAATAGTAAATCGAGAAAAGAAAGATGCTCTTAATTATGCCCTTTCCATAATAGAATGGCTAGAAAAAAGAAAAATTCAGGTTCTTGTCACTAGATGGGGAGGGGAAAAAATCAATCGTGACGACCTGATAGCAGATAAAGAAGAAATAGGCAGAAGAGCGGAGCTTATCATTAGCCTGGGAGGTGATGGAACTTTGTGTAGAGCAGCTCGAGACTTCGCGCCTTATGATATTCCTCTTCTAGGCATTAATCTAGGCGGATTGGGTTTTCTCACTGAGGTTCCCATCTCCGAATATAAGGAAGGACTGGCAAAAGTCTTAAGGGAAGAGTATAAAACAGAAAAACGTCTTATGCTGGAGGCAAGTATATTCAGAGACAAAAAGAAGATAGAAACATCCCTTGCTTTAAATGATATAGTTATTAGTGAAAGGGGTAGCCCTCGCATTATTAATCTTAAAACTTTTGTTTCGGAAGAGTTCGTCACCACCTACTCTGCCGATGGATTGGTTATTTCTACACCTACCGGCTCTACTGCTTATTCTCTTTCTGCTGGCGGGCCAGTAGTTCACCCTAATTTAGATGTAATAGTGCTTTCCCCTATATGTGCTCATACTCTGGCCGTAAGACCTTTGATCATCTCTCAAACGGATGAAATAAAGGTTATCATCGAGCCCCCCTCAGATAAAGTTCTGCTCACCGTAGATGGCCAGATCGGCTTTGAATTAGAGAAGAAAGATATTATCAAAGTCAAAAAATCTTCTCGGGAAGCTACTCTAATCAGACTTAAGGAGAGGTTTTTCTTTCAAAGGCTAGAGAGTAAACTGGGATGGACAGGAATCACCTATAAGACCTTTAGGCAGACTCCAGAGGTGTGAAAAGGAGGTAAATATGAAAGAACTTTATGATCTGGTAATAATTGGAGCAGGACCGGCTGGACTGACAGCAGCTATCTATGCTCAAAGATCGCAATTGAAGACATTGGTTCTGGAAAAGCTTAATCCAGGGGGGCAAATCTTGCTTTCAGAAAAAATTGAGAATTATCCTGGTTTTTCAGAAGCCATATCCACCCAGAGGTTAATGGAGCAAATGCAAAAACAGGCAGAGAACCTGGGGATGAGCTTAGAATACGAAGAAGTTGAACATGTCAGCCAGCAAACTGAAAAAAAGGTTATTCGAACTAATAATAGCGAGTATGAAACGCTAGCTGTGATAATTGCCACTGGTACCAGTCCAGGCAGATTAGGAGTTAAAGGAGAGAAAGAATTGACCGGCCGGGGCGTCTCTTACTGCGCCACTTGCGATGCTCCTTTTTTCAAAAATCAGAAAGTGGTAGCAATTGGAGGAGGAAATACAGCTTTAGAAGAGAGCCTCTATTTGACCAAATTTGCAGCAAAGCTCTATCTTGTCCACCGCCGAGCAATGTTCAGAGGAGAAAAAATTCTCCAAGAAAGAGTCAGCAAAAATGCAAAAATAGAGATTATTTGCAACTCGGTAGCTGAGCAGATCTACGGAAAAGAACAAGTTCAAGGAATTAGAATTAAGAATCTAAAAACGGACAAAATCTCTGATTTAGACTGTTCAGGTGTATTTATCTTTACCAGCCCAAAACCAAATATAGAATTTGCTAAAGATTTTCTAGAGTTAGATAATCAAGGATTCATAAAGACCAATGAAAAATTAGAGACTAGTGTAAAAGGAATTTTTGCTTGTGGCGATGTAAGAAAAAATTTTCTAAAGCAGGTAGTTGTTGCTTGTGGCGAAGGAGCTCTGGCCACTCACATGGCAGAAGCCTATATCAATAAGACAAAAGGTATTGAATATAAGTAGGAAGGCTAGTCTGTTGCGCTAGCTCATTCTTATCTTCGGTAATTCCAACTGCGAGTGCTGTATTTAACCTCCCTTAACTCC
>CAZQMG010000172.1:0-3151 GCA_964594375.1 uncultured Clostridia bacterium
TCAGAAACTCTTATCTTAAGAGCATATGAGACAATTGGTCAAAAGACTCAAGCACAAATCCTCTTCCCAGAATCGCCCTTAGAGATATGGGAAACAGATATGATGGAAAGAGAAATTTCAAATTTACCTACCGAGGAAAAATTACTGAAGATGAGTTTTGGAGCATACGAAATAAAAACTTTTAAGGTTATTATTTGAAGGGGGTAATACTTCGCATTTTTCTCCTTGAATGCTCGAAGCTACCCCCATATTTTTTACATTAGTTGAGAATTTCATAAAGCTAAGCGAATGAAAGAATAAAGAATTAAATTCTGAAGTTCGGAAAATTTGACATTTTCCAAATTTTGCTGAATTAAAGAGACTCCTTAGAGAGACTGAACTATCCGAGGACCATTATCGATAACAAGACAATGATAAGCTGTTTTCCTTATTTTTATCCTCAGGCATAGAGAGATTAGTCGTAGCTTTTGGTGATAAACATAGAGGGAAAGATTGAAAGATAAAAAGAGTTACACTATTCATATGATTGGCAATGCACATATTGACCCTGTCTGGCTTTGGGGATGGCAGGAAGGTTCTCAGACGATTAGGGCTACCTTTAAATCGGCCCTTGAACGCCTAAATGAGTATCCAGAATTTGTCTTTACCGCTTCTTCAGCTTTCTTTTATAAGTGGCTCGAGGAGATAGATGGGAAGCTTTTTGCCAAAATACAGCAAAAGGTAAAGGAGGGGAGATGGCATCTGGTAGGAGGATGGTGGATAGAGCCAGATTGCAATATCCCCGGGGGAGAAGCATTTGTGCGTCAGGGCCTTTATGGCCAGAGGTATTTCTATGATAAATTTGGTGTTATGGCAAAGGTCGGATTTAATCCCGATTCTTTTGGTCACAATATAATGATCCCTCAGATACTGAAGAAGATGGGAATAGATTATTATGTATTTATGAGGCCTGGTTCTCATGAAAAGAAATTACCTGACAGCCTCTTCTGGTGGGAAAGCCCTGATGGCTCAAGAGTGTTATCCTATAGAATTCCCTTCTCTTATGCAGGCCCAACAGGAGACTTAAGAGAATACATCCAAAAGGTATCTGAAGGATTTAAGCCTGATGAGCTTAAATCCTTGCAGGGAAAAATTATGTGTTTTTATGGGAGGGGAGATCATGGAGGTGGACCAACAAGGGAAAATATAGAGAGCATAAAGGCCCTTAGCCAACAGTCTCTCAATGATGGTCCTAAAACTTTATTTAGCTCTCCTAATAACTACTTTGAGGAGGTCTCTAGTAAGAACTTAAGTCTTCCTGTAGTCAAAGACGAGCTTCAACATCATGCCAGCGGATGTTATTCTGTCCTCTCCTGGGTAAAGAAATCGAATCGAAAGCTGGAGAACCTTCTTCTTACCGCAGAGAAGTTTTCCCTTATGGCAAATCACCTTAATAAAAATAGAACTTACCCTCAAGCAAAGCTTACCCGTGCCTGGCAGATGCTTTTATTCACCCAATTTCATGATATATTAGGCGGGGTAAGTATTCCCGAGGTCTATGATGAGGTGAGAGCTGTACATGGGGAAGTGGAGAACGTCTCTTCCCAGGTGATAAATGGTGCTGTTCAAAGTATTGCCGGAAAAGTTGACACTGATGGCGAGGGCAAGGCGCTGTTAATATTTAATTCTACTTCCTTTGATAGAGAAATCCCGCTAGAGGTAGAATATCAATGGCCAACTGATAAAATAAGCGTGATAGATAAAGATGGGACCCCCCTTCCCTCACAGACCTTAAGAATTTCATCTACTATACCACCAGGTTGGAGGAAAAGGATATGTTTTATAGCTGAGGTTCCTGCCTTTGGTTACACCACTTACAGGCTCATTCCTAAATCAATCAACATTCCTCAAAGTCGGATGCTCTCGGTAACTTCTCATTTCCTCGAGAACGACTGGCTAAGGGTGGAAATAGACTCAGAGACAGGCTATCTTAAGAGAATTTACGATAAGAGGAACCATAGGGATGTATTGAAAGGACCAGGAGCTATCCCTGTAGTAATCAAAGATTTGAGCGATACCTGGAGCCATAATGTCTTCAGGTTTAAGGATGAGGTGGGTAGATTTTCCAAGGCTACGGTGAAGGTATTGGAGGAAGGCTCAATAAGGGGGAAGGTCAGGATTAAAAGTAATTTTCATAATTCAACTTTAATTCAGGAGGTAACTTTATACCGGGATTTAGATACCATCGAGATGAAGATTGTAGTAGACTGGTATGAGAGGCAGCGGATGCTAAAGCTTAGTTTTCCTGTAAATGTAGCTAATCCCAAAGCAACCTATCAAATCCCTTATGGTTTCATGCAGCGGCCCTGTAATGGAGAAGAAGAGCCAGGCCTATCCTGGGTGGATGTAAGTGATGATGATTATGGCCTAAGCCTGGTTAATGATGCTAAATATAGTTATGATGTAGAGGGTTCTGATTTAAGGCTCACTGTTTTAAGAAGTCCTGTATATGCTCACCATACTCCTAAAGTTCTTGATAGCGGCGTGGATTATCAATATGTTGATCAAGGAGAGCAAACCTTTACCTATATTATTATTCCTCATAAAGGTAGCTGGCAAAAAGCTCTTCCGGTGAGGTGGGCGGAAAATTTGAATAACCCACCGGTTGTGCTAGTTGAGCATTGTCACAAAGGGGGGCTTCCCAAAGAGCAGAGTTTTATAAAAGTGGATAAGGAAAATGTGATGGTAACTGTCTTAAAAAAAGCTGAAGATACCGACGATGCTGTGCTTCGCCTCTACGAAACTAGAGGAGAATCTAGTGAGACAAATATTGCTCTTTTTGAAAGGAGCTGGAAGGTTCAATTGAATCCCTGCGGAATAAAAACATTTCTCATCCCCAAAGATAAAAAGGCTCCTGTAAAGGAGACAAATCTGTTGGAATTCTAGAGTTTGTTCCATGTCAGGAACTTTTGTTTCTCTCCTGCCTGGAGGGGGAAAGAACACCTTACCTTGATCCTCAGGCACGAGGAGCCTTCATAGGTCTTAGTTTTCACCACTCGCAAAAAGACGTATCAGGTCTACCACAGCCTGTATCCTAAATTAAAAGAAGATTTCCACACTCTTTCCGGATATTCTATCGGATCTGGTTGACAGACTCTATGCTTTCTGGTAT
>CAZQMG010000173.1:0-1110 GCA_964594375.1 uncultured Clostridia bacterium
ATAATCTATGACTCCAAGTTTGGTAACACAGAGAAAATAGCCAGGGCTATTGGCGAAGCTGTTACTCCATTGGGTGAGGCAAAGGTAGTCCAGACGGGCGAGGCCAATCCCTCACAACTATCATCTATTGACTTTCTCATGATCGGCTCACCCACTCATGCAGGTGGAGCAACGCGGGCCATTAAAGAGTTCCTCAGGAAAATTCCGGCAAATGCCCTTGAAAATGTCCGAGTAGCCTCATTTGATACCAGGTTCTCAGCCAAAGATAAAGGTATTGGAGCACGTATAGTGCTCGGAATCTTCCGTTATACCGCCGGGCGTATCGCTACTATATTAGAATACAAAGGAGGTTATCTAGCGATGGTGCCGGAGGGCTTCATAATAGAGAATAGTGAAGGACCACTGAAAAAAGGAGAATTGGAGCGAGCTGCCATCTGGACTAAGGGAATTCCAGAGAGCAAGGGGTAATCTTCCGGGCAATGATCCCCTCCAAAGAAGGAACTCTTCCTGGCAAATAATAGGAAAAGAAATAGTAAAGAAGATGAAAAGACTTCCTGAAACCCGACCAGAGATAACGGAATTATACCCTTGACAATCCCAAAACAGTGTACTTTACAAAAAAATGGTTCTTGACAAAATATTAACAGTATGATAAAAGTAGCAAAAAAAGTAAACCCTTTCTATAACAGCATCCAGAGCAGAGGGGGTTGATAAAGTTTCACCCTTTACTATTATATAGTATAATATACTATAATTATAATTTCAATAATTGAAATTATGAAATGGCTTAATATAAAAAGGAGATGCCGGGATGGTTACTATAAAGTTTCCAAATAAGAAATACACAGAGAAAGGATTAAGGACTATTGTTACCTCTGGACCGGTTGAATATACCGCTACAAGAGGAGTATATCGTATTCCAAACTACATTGCGGACATCTTAGATGAGGAAAGAATCCGTTTTACTCGTGTCGATGGCAAAGCGAGAAAGTAGCTTCTTGGATGAAAAGACGAGAGAAAAATCGTCTGATATCTGCCGTCTTTACTCGGTTCAAAATCTTCTTACCGGTAACGTATACTGACCCAAACACACAAAGAACAAGGTACGTT
>CAZQMG010000173.1:1210-3076 GCA_964594375.1 uncultured Clostridia bacterium
TATAGCGAGAAAGTACAAGGAATGTGGGGGATATAGTATTTCCAATCCTTCTGCACCACCACCGATAGCGGGAAGCTATAAAGACAGTCCCGAAGAACGTAGTTACTGGGCTATGATATTGGTTCCAGAAAGTAGACTCAATGAAGTTCTAGTTACGATAAAAAGGAAAGTAGGAGAATTACAGTCAAAGTATAATCAAAAAGAGATCTTATTATATTACTATCAAGTAATTAGACTAATGCCTGGATAGAAGAAATAACCGTTCTTTAAAGAATGCTTGAGCCGAATTTATAAATCCTTATACTTATGGCCGGAATCTGGAAAAGTGGAGGGTGAGTAAATGAGCTTTAAGGTAGGTGATGAGGTGTTTTTGCTGAAGAGGCCTTGACGCCTGATTTGGGTACTCCCCGAGCAAGAGTGGTATGAGACGATTTTAATAAAAAGAGGGCCAAAGCTCCCTTAGTTTTTTCAGGAAGAATATATATAGCAGTTTGAGAAGCTTCAAATAGAGCTTGAAGAGATAACAAAGGCAGTTATTAGTAAGTGAAATACATAGCATGAACCAGATGTTGTGAGGTCACACCGTGGCAAAAAAACCGAGACATACGCTGCCTATTATTCACTCCATGCTAATATGTGAGAGAGTAATTGTGGAGGAGGGCAATAAGAAAAAGACGTTAGTTGGAATATTTGATAGGATCAATTGCAAGAAAACCCCTATGGTCTGGCCGGAACTAGGGGTTTATATTGCTCTCTCAGATGTAGAACAACGTTACAACATGAAGCTGGAACTAGTGTATCTGGAGGATAACCGTCAGTTATTCCAAGTCAAAGGCATCTTAGAGCCAAGGAAATCCCTGAACTGGGAGCTTATATGGACACTTAGGGGAATACGTTTTGAAAAATGGGGAGAACACGCATTTAGGTTTTGGGTTGATGATGACATAATCGGCGAAAAATATCTGCGTTTAAGGAGTGTGTAATCATGGAAGTGGCAGAAAAAGAGCTAGAATTTGCTGATAGTATCGACATATTAAGGAAAAGAACGCAAAGACTATCCAGGCAATTTCGAACGGTGGGAAGTGCAGACTATAAGCCTATTAAAGTTGGTACTTATATTGTGAAGTGGGCCAAACCGATACTCCAAAAAGCTGTGCATGTGTATAGATTGAAAGAACTTAAATCTGATAAATACGTTTTGCGCAAAGCCCTGTTTGTTCAGATCGAAAAAACTCAAGATGGAGAAACATTCATTGCTAAGATTCCCTGGTTAGATGTCTATGGCTTGGGGGAAACGGAAGAACAAGCAGTAGAGGATTTTCAATTGAGTCTTATAGAAGATTACGAGCTTATGAAAGAGGAAGAGTACAGGCTAAGTGATTATCTTCACGAACATCTTGCCGATTTAACTACTGTCCTGCGGGAAATATAATGTCCTTGAAAGCTATGGATGTGGACAGGGTATTTAAAAAATTCGAGATGGAAATCAAAACTGGCAATGATATATATGCCCGGCTTTATTACGGCGGAAAGTTTATTCTACGCACAAGAAGGTTTTTGGGCAAACGTAAAATTGAGGACAAGGTTAGATACCTAATCAGGCAGCAATTGCAGTTAAACGAGGAGGAATTTGCACAGGCAATTGGCTGTCCTTTGAACAGAGAAGGATATATACAGATTCTAAAGAGAAAAAAGTTCATCACGACAACAAAATAATCTCTTTCTTAAGGTCTCTAGGTTATCGCCATAATACAATATGTTCTTCATACCAGCACCGCCTGACCCAGCATCAAATCAAACATATCACCATTATCTCGATATATTTACCGTATGTCAAGGGGTAATTCCCAAAAAATAGGGACAGCG
>CAZQMG010000174.1:0-3064 GCA_964594375.1 uncultured Clostridia bacterium
CTTCTAGGGTTGAGTCCTTGAAATTTTTACTAGCTCATTAAATGACTTCTCTTGTGTTTTAATCAAATCAAGATATATCTTAGCGTAATTCTCATAATGCTGGTGATATTTAGACCTTGGATTTATGCGTGAAGTATTCTTTACAAACTTCCTGGAGGTAGATGCCAGATCATCAAAAATCCCAACAGCATATCCAGCTATAATTGCCGATCCTAAAACAGCTAATTCTTCCCTGTCAATTTTAGTATAGGAAAGTCCTAAAACATCTGCTTTAATTTGATTCCAGAGGTCACTCTTAGCTCCCCCGCCTATGACGGTTACCTCCTTAAATAAAATAGTGGGAAAAAGATCTTGAAGAATCTTAAAATAGTAAAGATATTCGTAGGCAATTCCCTCCAAAATAGCTCTATAAAAATGGGCCTTAGTATGTCCCCAGCTAAATCCAAACCAGACTCCTCTCAGATTAGGATTACTTGGACATACTCTACCTCCAAGGTGAGGAACAAATAAAAGTGAATCCGAGCCAGGAGGAATTCTTGAGACCTTTTCATCAAGAATAGAATATGCGCTTGTTCCTTTCTTCTTGGCTTCCAATTTCTCTTCTTTAGCAAATTCATCCCTGAACCATCGCAGACATAATCCTCCTCCATTAATAAAGGCTATGGGATACCACAAATTTGGCACTACCGCCCTCGAACACAGAAAAGTTTTATTCTTTACATCCGGAATATATTTATCCACGCAGCTGGTAAAACAGGATGCTGTCCCGGCGACATCTACTACTCGTCCTATATCAACGATACCGGCTCCTAAAAAGCCCGCTGCCTGATCTCCTGCTCCAGCAGCAATAGGAATTCCCGAAATCAAGCTACAATCCCTTGCCGCCTTGGAAGTCAATTTGCCTACTATATCCCAGGGTCGGACAATTCTCGGTAATTTCGAGGAAGGTACTTTAAAGACATCACAAAGCTCTTCTGACCAGCTCATTTTTTTTGTATGGCCAAAACCACTAAAATGAATATAAGTATAATCCATAAAGGCATCCTTTCCTTTTAATCCAGCCATTTTCCCGGCAACATAACAGGCAGGGACAACAAACTTATATATCCTGTCGAATATCTGTTTATGTTCCTCCTTCCACCATAAAATCTTGGGACCGTGCGCATAAGTAGGACTAGATCCGGTTTTTTCTAGAACTAAATTACCCGCCCTCTCCCTCATAAACTCAATATATGGCTCACATCTCGTATCCAACCAAGAATCATAACGAATAACTGGATTCCACTCCCTATCAATGCCTCCGATGCCAGACATTTGACCGTCAAAGGCGATTGCTGCTACATCCTTGGGGTTAATTTTACTTATTGTGACTGCTTCTTTGATGGTATTCACAGCTGAGCGATAAAAATCATTCTGATCCTGTTCTACCCAGCCTGGCTTAGGATAATAAATTCTGGACTCCTCATAAGCATCAGCGACCATTCTCCCTTCTGAGTCAAAAATAGCCGCTTTTGTTCCCACTGTACCGATATCTACTCCAATGAGATAAGACTTTTCCATCCTAAAAAATCTCCTTCCAGGTAGAGTGCCACCGCAGAATGGCTGAACTCACTATAGACTTTTAGACTTTATCAACTGCTATTTTAAGGAAGCAATTTGCTCATAAATCGGCAGCAGAGCTTTGTATGCATTCTTAAAAATGGGATACAGTTTCTCATATCTTTTCTGGGCCGAAGGGCGAGGACTATGGACTTTCACAATCTTTACTAACTTCTCTGCTACTCTAAAATCTTTAAAAATCCCCGTGCCTATTCCCCCGGCAATGGCTGCCCCCAGGGAAGTAGCTTCCTCTAGTAAGAGGAGACAAAGAATTTTTCTTCCATATATATCGGCCATGATCTGGCGCAGCAGTCTTCCTCTGGCTCCTCCTCCAATTCCCTTGCATAAACCGATGGCTCCATTAAACACATTATGGTTCAGAAGTTGTAATTCTAGTTTATCAGGCTGAAACTAATCCTGTACTATATCGCTAGAATTGGCTATTCTTGCATACAATGGTCCTCCAATACCTGCTGTTTGCTACAGTGAAGGAAAATGTAGCATCAGCCCAGAACGACAAAGGGTGGATAGCCTGAGCAAGATATCTAATTCCAATTTTGTTTGTCATCTTTGGCATGGAAAGTAAAATTGATGGGTGGAATGCCACTCTAACATTTAGACATGAAAGAAATAATTGAATTTTGACCTCTAGGCAATCTAAACAAGTTCAACCTTCAACTGTTTATCTAACATACGAGCAACCTTAATCAACGTTTTCAAAGAACAACTTCTATTATTAATATCTTCTAATCGAGATATATTCTGCTGAGTAGTGTGTAATCGTTTGGCTAATTCCTGTTGAGTTAAGTTTTTCTTTTGCCTGATTTTAGCTATCTGGATAGCCAAAGAGGCATAAACTTCTTCTTCATCAAACGCTTTGCGAAATTCCGAATCTCTTAAATCCTTTTTCAACCTATCTTTAAATCGTCTTACGCCTTTCATAATTCAATCTCACCCCTTTCATATCTTCGCAAGAAGTCTCGCATACTTCGCTCTGCTCTTTCAATCTCTCGTACAGGAATTATATTGCTTTTCTTTAAAAAACCGTGCGTAATAATAATCTTTTTACCAAAGAAAAAATACAAAAACCGATAGTGGTTTGAGCCAAAGCTAATTTTCAGCTCCCGAATTTTACCTCTTAGAACGTCCGCAAATGGTCTTGGTAAATTCGGCCTCTCCTCTCCCAGTTTTCCCATCCATTTTTCAACCCTTGCCCTTATTCTCAATTCCAGCTCGTCTAAGAACTCCTCTGCAGGACATCTTTCTCGTTTATCTAAGTAAAAGATTACTTCATACATTCTGACTCTTGTTTAATTATACACTATTTTTTGTGTATTGTCAACCATCTCTCCTCTAAATCATTTTCTATTCTTGTGAAACGATTTATAATGAATATCTCGTGAATCGACAAGCAATATCGCCTAACGAGTATCGGGTCGGCTTCGAGTCCCACGTTCTTTTCTCT
>CAZQMG010000175.1:0-3059 GCA_964594375.1 uncultured Clostridia bacterium
TCTAACCCTGTAACCCAATTCGAGGGATTGACTACCCCGTCAAGATGTGGTAGGCTTAGCAACAGAAAGTAGCAAGAAAGAAGTTATGGTTAAACAAATTCAGCAAAAATTTAATGAAGAAAAATCGAATTACTAGACATTGCCAGAGATGCTGTGATAGTCGAGGCATTTCTCTCAATGAGATTAAAGAAGCAATCGCCAAAGGGAAACTTATCGAAACCTATCCGAAGGATTCTCCTTATCCGAGCTGTCTTCTTCTCGGTTATGTTCGCAATGATAAGCCTCTTTATGTCCTCTGTGCTTTAGGAGAACTTGTTCATATCATTACTGTCCATTGGCTGGATCCAGCCAAATGGCTAGATCCTAAAACTAGAAGGGAGAGAACACCATGAAAGATTCTTTGTGTGCAGTATGTGGTGGAAAGTTGCATAAACAAAAAACATCCATTGATCGCTTGGTAGAGGGACATCTTTACCTCTTTGAAAATGTCTCCGTCCAGGCCTGTGATCAATGTGGAGAAATCTGGATCCCGGGCAGTGTGGCTGAACGAATGGACCAAGCTATCCAAGGGAAACTTAAACCTAAGAGACGCATTCCTGTACCGGTGTACTAAACAATATGGGGAAAGAGAAAAAGATAAGAAGGATACCCTGGATTTCAGTTTTAGCGGGATAAAGACAGCCATGTTATACTATGTAAGAAACCTGGAAAAAAAAGGAAAACCTATCCCTGTTGCAAACCCTGCCGCTAGCTTCCAGTTAAAAATTGCCCAGATGCTTGACAAAAATCCTTATAGATAGCCACGCCTTTACAGGCGTGGTGCTTTTGTAGTTCAAGCTCCGCTTGTCCTGCAATTCTTGCAGGAAATTGCTCTCATCCCCACCTTCACAGGCGGGGAGTTCCCGCTGAATTAAATATTTCTGAGTTCTAAAAATTTTGGGGAAACTCCTAAATTACTTTGCATTGACAGACAACCTTCAGTCTATTGACAAGTTCTATCTATGTGCTACAAAGAAATATCCTCCCCTTTAGAGACGGGGAATTCCGACTCGATTAGAATCAGTATTTAAAGACTTCGCTTCCGGGGCAGGAAAATACTCTAGACTCTATAAGGATAGTTACTTTCTTTTACTGAGATAGTAATAAAATCTTTTTGATGGACTATTTCAGATGGATAAATCGGAAAAAGCTATCTTTGCTGGAGGCTGTTTCTGGTGTTTGGAACCTTCTTTTGAGACCCTTCCGGGTGTCCTGGAGGTCATGCCAGGATATATTGGTGGAAATAAAGAGAATCCTACCTATGAAGAGGTATGCGCTGGTATGACCGGTCATCAAGAGGCTGTTCAAATTGTCTTCAACCCGTCCAAAGTAACCTATGGTCAACTTCTCGATATCTTCTGGAAACAGATAGACCCTACTGACCCAGGTGGTCAGTTTGTAGATCGGGGTCCCCAATACAGAACAGCCATTTTCTACCTTAATAGTGAACAAAAGCGTATCGCAGAATTCTCGAAGAAAGAAATAGAACAATCAGATAGGTTCAACAAACCAATCGTTACCGACATTATCCGGGCCTCCAAATTCTACCCCGCAGAGGACTACCACCATCACTACCACCAGACATGTTCTCTACGATACAAATACTACCGGGAACACTCAGGGCGGGACCAATACTTGAGAAAAATATGGGAAAAAATGGATGCTGATCCTCCAGGAAGTTCCCCTAGAGGGTTTACAAAACCTACCAAAAGAGAGCTTAAGAAGATACTCTCTCCTCTACAGTACCAAGTAACGCAGCAGAATGGTACCGAGGAAGCCTTCCACAATGAGTACTGGAATAACAAACAAGAAGGAATCTATGTGGATGTTATCTCGGGAGACCCCTTATTTAGCTCTCGGGATAAGTTTGATTCTGGTACTGGTTGGCCGAGTTTTACCAGACCTCTTAACCCGGAAAAGATAGTTGAAAAAGAAGATAAAAGTCTTCCTCAAACAAGGACAGAGATAAGAAGCAGGAATGCCGGCTCTCACCTTGGACATCTTTTTTCGGATGGTCCCGCTCCTACGGGACTTCGCTACTGTATAAACTCCGCTGCCCTACGCTTCATCCCCGGAAAATATTTAGCTAAGGAAGGTTATGGAGAATACGGGAATATTTTTGATGTAGAGGAGATACAAGAATGAGTAAAGTATCTTTGCCTAGTTTACTTTTGGGATTCTTTCTTCTGGCAACTGTAAGTTGTTCTTCTCATCAACCGAGAATCGTCTCTGAAGAGATGACTCAAATTGAAAACCCCGAAGTCTCTCAGGCCTTCTATGCTGAACTCAAAGGAAAGCCTGACTACTACCAGATTGAATCAGAAGAGTCTTTTAAGTTGTACGTGGGTATTCTCGTCCCTGACCTGGAAGGAATTGACAAAGACATCTCGGTCGAAATCACCAGAGAACATCTGCGCAGTGAGGAGATGCCAGCACAGAAACCCGAAGAAGAAGAGGCGCCTATTATTCTCAGTGGACTTGAGTATGAGTGGACCCGTTTGTACGAACCCTTTGGAGGAGACTGGTACTGGGAGGGACCAGAACTTCGAGGTAATTCTCCTGAGGAGGAACTTCCGGAAGGAGTTGAAGTGGACGAGGGAACCTATACCCTCAAGGTCTTCAGTCCCGATAACGAAGGAAAGTACGCGCTCGTAGTGGGAGAAAAAGAAGAGTTTCCCCTTAAGGAGATGGTGCACACCCTCTTTACCCTTCCCAAACTCAAGGCCGAGTTCTTTGAAAGATCTCCCTGGACGGCCTATTTCAACCTGGTGGGAGTCTTTCTTGCCATCTCCATTGGCATTCTTATTGGAATCATTGTAGCCGTGGTGGTTCTAGTGAAGAAAGTGAGAAGAGCAAGACGTTTGAAACTCACTCAAAGTAGATGATATTCTTGCAGGTCTTTGCTGAAATGATCGACTATGTCTAATTTTTATGAAAAGGAGGCAAGAATGCAAAAAGAAGGTAGCGTAACTTTTGGTGCACTAAGAAGATTTAATGGAATTATGGCGGGACTACACTTT
>CAZQMG010000176.1:0-3056 GCA_964594375.1 uncultured Clostridia bacterium
CCTCAATTCCCTGGCCAGTGAGGCAATTGGTGGGAATCGTTCTCAGCTCTGGTCTAAGCTGGTGGACATCTTTAGTTATGCTTTCTACAGAAACCTTCATCGCCTGGGCTAAATCTATCTTGTTAATCACTACCAAATCAGCCTCCCGGAAAATGTAGGGATGTTTGGTAACCATCCAGGGGCCTTCAGTGAGTGAGACCACCACAATTCTCTTATGAGAGCCCAGGGGAAACTCAGCCGGACAAATAAGATTTCCTACATTTTCGATAAAGAGAATATCGAGATTCCGTAAATCAAATTCTTTCAAGGCTCTGGCAATTAGATTGGCGTCCAGGTGGCATTCCTTGCCTGTATTCACCTGAACGACTTCTACTTTTTCCTCTTTAATTCTTTCTGCATCTATAGTAGTGGTTAAATCGCCAGCGATGACGCCCAAGCGGCGTTTTTTTTTGAGTCTCACGATGAGATTCTTAATAAGAGAGGTTTTTCCCGAACCAACTGAGCCCATAACATCAATGGCCATAACCTTATTTTTATCCAGGAGATGCTTATTTTTTTCAGCCAATTCTTCGTTTCTTTTGAGCAAATCCTCCTCTAGCTCAATATCGAATATCTCTCCCTCTTTCGCTTTGATGGATTTCATTGATTTCTCCTCGTATTCCCCCTCACCTTAATCCTCTCCCCTCGGGGGAGAGGGAAGGAGTGAGGGGAGGATGTTTTCCCGCTATACGCTATATATAGTTTAACAAATTCGGGGTAATTGGTCGCCAGTGAGTACATCTATAACACGTCGGCTGCCTATCTCTGTTCGCAGATAGACCTTACCTTTTGGCCCTGAAACTACTTTTCCAATAATCTGGCTCTCTTTACCCAGAGGGTGGGCCTTTGCCATAGCCAGTAATTTATCGGCTTCTTCCTGTTTGACTATAAAGACAACCTTTCCTTCATTGGCCAGATACAAAGGGTCAAATCCGAGTATTTCACATATAGAGGTAACCTCTTCCCGTATGGGTATTTTTTCCTCCCATAACTCGATAGCAAATGATTGCTCTGAAGCTACCTCATTAAGGACAGTGGCGATACCACCCCGGGTAGGGTCACGCATCATCCTTAGGCCTGGGCAGGCAGGAATTATTTTGCCAATCAGGTCATTTAAGGGGGCACAGTCACTTTTTATTTCAGTTTGGAAATCAAATTCCTCCCGTTTTGAAAGAGTGGCGATAGAATGGTCTCCGATAGTTCCGTTGATGATTATTCTGTCGTTCACCTTAATTCTCTGGGGGGAAAGATTCTCTCGAGTAGTGACGATTCCCACTCCGCTGGTATTAATGAATAGTCCATCGGCGCTTCCGTGTTCTACCACTTTGGTATCTCCGGTAATAATTTGAACGTTAGCGCGAGTAGCTGTTTCTTTCATTGAAGAAATAATCTTCTCCAGGATAGAGAGTTGCAGTCCCTCTTCTATGATGAGGGCACAAGAAAGGAAAAGAGGGGTTGCTCCGGTGACAGCCAGGTCGTTTATAGTACCAGATACCGCTAATTTCCCGATATCTCCTCCTGGGAAAAAGAGAGGTTTGATGACATAAGAATCGGTGCTAAAGGCCCAGCGAATATTCTTCTGCTCAAAAATAGCTGAGTCACCCAGCTTTTCCAGTAGACTGTTGTCGAATTTCTTTAGAAATAGTTCTTTGATTAACTGCTGGGAAAGTCTGCCGCCACTTCCATGACTCAAGAGAATTTTTTCTTTCATTAAGATTCTTCCTGATGATACTTATAATAAGCAGCACAGGTTCCTTCACTGGAAACCATGCAAGCTCCCAGAGGATGGGAGGGATTGCAGGCCTTCTTAAAGAGAGAACAGTCTGGTGGAGTTTTCAAACCACGCAGAATATCGCCACAAATACAGCCAGGATAATCCTCGCTCTCTTTTACTTTTATGGGAAATTGTGCTTCAATGTCAAAAGAGGCATAGTCTTTTTTTATTTTTAGCCCACTCTGAGAAATTCTGCCTATTCCCCTCCAAGAAGCAGACTGTTTGCTAAATACTTTTTCCATAAGCTGTTGAGCTTTAATATTTCCTTTATAAGTTACTGCCCGGCGGTACTCATTTTCTACCCGAGCCTGGCCTGATTTGATTTGACCTAAAAGAAGGCGTATACTTTCTAAAATATCAAGAGGCTCAAATCCCGCCACTACACAGGGAATTCGGTATTCTCGCGCCAAAAATTCATATATTTTACTTCCGGTAATAGCAGAGACATGGCCAGGGCAAAGGAAGCCGTCAATGCGAATTTGATGATCTTGCACCAGAGACCTCATTGCCGGAGGCATAATTTTATGGCCAGAGAGAACTAAATAATTGGAAATTTTTTCCTCAGAAGCCATCAGTATAGAGGCAGCTACCGTAGGAGCAGTTGTTTCAAATCCGATTCCCAGAAAGATGACTCGATAGTCTGGATTCTTGCGGGCTATTTCAAGAGCCTCCAGGCTGGAATAGACTACCCTTATCTGAGCACCTTCAGAAGTTTCTTGAGTTAGACTGGACCTGGAGCCAGGCACTTTCATCATGTCCCCGAAGGTTACCAGAATGGTCTTATCTTGATGGGCATAAGCAATGGCTTTATCTATATAGTCGTTAGCAGTGACGCAAACCGGACAGCCGGGACCAGAGAGAAGATGGAGGTTTTGGGGCAGTAAAGCTTTTATCCCATGTCGGAAAACAGCCATGGTATGGGTGCCACAAACTTCCATTAAAGAGATTTCTTTCTTTATATCTTGGGCATGCTGCTTGATTTTTTTGATTAAGCCTTTTACCGGCTCTTTTTGACGGAATTCAGTCAGATACTTCACTTATTTCTCTCAATAATTGGAGCAATTCCCCGGCTTCTTTGGTTTCAAGCTTATTGATAGCGAATCCCGCATGAAGAAGAACATAGTCTCCCACCTTTACTTTATCCAGGAGCATGAGGCTTACTTTTTTTTTAATGCCTCCCAGCTCTCCTATTCCCATTTTTCCTTTAATAGAAATTATTTTTAGCGGTACGGCTAAGCACATT
>CAZQMG010000177.1:0-3052 GCA_964594375.1 uncultured Clostridia bacterium
GAAAATATATAAGACGTTTCATATAGATTACTCTATATTATCTCTTACTGCGGAAACAGTCAAGCACGATTTCACGGGACTTCATAAGATATTTATATAGTGCCTTGTTTTGTTCATTCAGAGAAAAGAGGATAACCATAAAGCCACCCTTTTCCCTTTTGAGAAAAAACTATATAATTGATTTCGTGCAAAAGTTAGGTGACAAGTGCTGAGATTTGGCCTGTTCTATCTTCGACAGTTGGGCATTAGGAGCAAGGAACAAGAGTATGAGAGGTGGGAATGACTAAAAAGGAGATCACTAATCTCCGAAACATAAAATGGAGAACAAGAAGGGATTTGCGGATTACCACTGAAAAAGATGCTCTCGACTTCATTGACGATGTGGGGTTTTGTTTTGCTTTTGCAAGTAGTGGAATAATTGCTGGTACGCGCCAATTCTTAGCTGAAACTACAGAAGATACTTTTGGCAATAATCTACTGCCCAGTCTGTGGGAGGCTGTCTGTGGTGTACCTGGAGGAATTCCTGCCCTCCATCCCCATCACGATCCTTACATTGGACCGGTATGGGGCTGGAAGGATGCTCTTCCTTTGAAGAGGAAAGTCTTCTACGGAAAAGTGCTCAGAAGGTCTGCCATAATGTAAATATAATTAAGTTTTTCATTAATGCAAGCTGCGGTCTTGCCGCATGGCGTCAGGACCAGGAGCATGACCAGTAGGGATGACAAGACAAATGTTCGCAATTCTATCGTTCCTCCCCCTTGGCTGTATCAGATTCTAGCTAAGGGTTTTACTAATTCAAACTCATATGTTGAATTGCGAGCACAACATAATGCGCGGTGGCTACACTGCACCCTAGCTTTTTGCCTTAATACGTACCAGCATAGAGACCACTAAAGTTCTTTAGCAAGTGCTCATGAAGTGACCCAGGATTAAAACAAAGCGGGTTTATCTCCTATCTTTTCACTGCTTCGATGAAATCACTGATGGGTACTGCAGGGAGCGTCATAGTTTGAATAGTTCCCCTGGAACCAAGTTCAACCGCCACTTTGGATATAACTTCATTGCTTGGAGCATCAAGAATATTGACAAAGTCATAAGGGCCCAGCACAGCATACTGCTGCAGTATTTTTGCTCCCATTTTCTCCACTTCTTGATTAACCTCTTTTATCCTCTCAGGCTTTTCCTTTAAGGTCTTTCTTCCCTCACTGGTTAGCGTGGTTAACATCACGTACACCGACATTTAGATCACCTCCTCACTTTACTTTGTTTTTCAAATTCTTACCAGGGACAAACTTAGGCACCTTCTTTGCCGGTATCTGAATAGTCTCTCCGGTCTGAGGATTTCTCCCTGTCCTTGCCTTTCTTTGTCTCACCCCAAAAGTACCGAAACCAACCAAGGTTACCTTTTCTCCTCTAGCCAGGCAGTCGCTTATTGCTGAGACTACTGTATCAACTGCTTTTCCAGATGTTCTTTTTGTTAGCCCTGTCTGACTAGCTACTTGCTCGATTAGTTCTGCTTTGTTCATTTCCTACCTCCGTTTTGATTTGTTATGATTGAAATGCTGCTCTTATCTTAGCTACAAAAGCCATCCGTGTCAATGAGAGTCGGTAAATGTGTCAGGACATCGTTACCAGGGTAACCAGATTGACAAATGCTGAGATTTGAGTTAGGCTCCAGGAGAAAGCACGGGCCTTGTTCTTTGGTTTCAATTGAGTAAAATAGATCTTGCGATTGCCTAAGAACGTGTTAAAGAGAGATAAAGGAAGAATATGTCGAAACAAATCAAAATATCCAAAAGCCAAAATTCTTATCAGATGTATAATACCTTGAAAAAACGAGGCCAGATGGGAAAGAAGGAAAAATCTCAAGAAACAATTTGTCAGAGAGTTATCGCGGAATACTAAAAACTATGTCGGAGGAGAATAACATGAGGACTGTGCAATTGGGAAATACCGGAGTTGAAGTGAGTGCGTTCTGTTTGGGTACTATGTATTTTGGCAGTTCTACTGATGCAGCGACCGCATATCAGCTTCTAGACCAATATGTTGAGGCAGGAGGCTCCTTTTTGGACACTGCCAACATCTATGCTCGTTGGGTGCCGGGATATGTGGGCGGCGAAAGCGAGACTCTGTTGGGCAAGTGGATGCGCCAGCGGCACAACCGCTCTGGGCTATTCCTTGCCAGCAAGGTGGGATTTGAGATGCCGGGAGTGGAACGAGGTCTGCGAGCTAGTCAGATAGAGGAGGAGTGTGAGAAGAGCCTCAGAAGACTCGGTGTGGACACCATAGACCTTTACTATGCTCACGTCGATGACCGCAGTACCTCTGTGGAGGAGATAATGGAGGCGTTTCACAAACTAGTGAAAGCCGGCAAGGTGCATTTCATTGGAGCAAGTAATTTCTTAGCATGGCGGCTGGAGGAAGCACGGTGGGTGAGTCGAACTCAGGGTTGGAGCGAGTATTGCTGCATCCAACAGCGCTACTCCTATGTGCGCCCTAAACCCGGCGCAAAGTTTGCCCCTCAAATTGCGGCCAATGATGATTTACTCGACTACTGTAAGAGTCGCGGCATCACGTTATTAGCCTACTCGCCATTACTAAGAGGTGCCTACACTAGGCCGGAACGACCTTTCCCTGACCAGTATCTGGGACCAGATAGCAAAGCTCGGGTCGCTGTACTAAAGACTATCGCTGAAGAAAAAGATGCTACTGCTAATCAAATAGTGCTAGCATGGATGATACATAGTGAGCCATGTGTCATTCCCCTGGTTGCAGCCAGTACCAGCGGACAGATGAGAGAGAATCTCAATTCTCTGAAGATAAGTCTCAGTACCGAGGACATGGCTCGATTAAATAGTGCTGGCTCTTAATCTGCGGACTCCCATTCCAGCCGCCGAGCCAATTTTTAAGAAAATCGGTTCGGATTTTCTTAAATACATAGCCTCTCTCGTTATGAGACGGGGGCATCGATACCATCCGTAGTTGAAATTGCCGAAACTATCAAAAACCAGCTAGTTATTCCCTGGATGAGTAAGGAGAGTGTGACTTTAAA
>CAZQMG010000178.1:0-3038 GCA_964594375.1 uncultured Clostridia bacterium
TTTCTTGACATTATGGGAGGGGTCAATTAGTATGGTTGGTGAATAAAAACGATGAGAATATTTATTGCTCTAGAATTGCCCGAATCTATCAGGGAGAGACTAGGA
Organism: uncultured Clostridia bacterium; assembly: GCA_964594375.1. Classification (GTDB taxonomy): domain Bacteria; phylum Aerophobota; class Aerophobia; order Aerophobales; family AE-B3A; genus AE-B3A. The sequence goes on from CAZQMG010000178.1 coordinate 106, forward strand.
CAACTCCAGGAAAGGCTAAAGGGCACAGAGAATAGGATAAGATGGGTAGACCCTTCTCTCATTCATCTCACTATGAAATTTCTAGGAGAGGTAAAAGAGAAGAATTTAGAAAAGGTTATCCAGATAGCTCAAAATGTGGCTGGTCGATTTCCCGTTTCTAAAATGAAAATTGGAAAAATGGGCGTTTTTCCCAGTTTTTCCTCTCCCAGAGTTATCTGGGTGGGGATAGAAGAGGGCAAGGATAAGCTGGAGACTCTGGCAGCAGAATTGGAAGAGAAACTGGGACAAGAAGGTTTTAGCAGAAGTAGTAGAAAATGGACATCTCACCTAACTTTGGCGAGAGTGAAGGTTTTGAAAGAAAAGGAGAGGTTGAAAGCTCTCCTCTTACAATATTGCAAAGAAGTAGAGGGAATAGAAGTAAAGGTAAAGAGTCTTAGTGTAATAAAGAGTGAGATTACTCCTCAAGGGGCTATTTATACTATTCTTGAGAGAATTCCTTTCAAAACGCGAATCGAAATTCGAAAGGAGGCAATTACTTATGAAAGAAGAAAAGATGAAGGCTTTGGAGATAGCCAGACTTCAGATTGAGCGTCAGTTTGGCAAGGGTTCGCTTATGCGGTTAGGAGAGAGAGCCGCTCGTATGGATATAGATGTTATTTCTACAGGAAGTCTCGCTCTGGATGCAGCTCTTGGCATAGGAGGTGTTCCCAGGGGCAGGGTGATAGAGATATTTGGTCCGGAGGGTTCTGGGAAGACTACCCTGGCCTTACATATTGCTGCTGAGGCTCAGAAAAAAGAGGGAATAGTGGCTTTCATTGATGTCGAACATGCTCTAGATCCTAGCTACGCCGACAAGTTGGGGGTGAAGATAGATGACCTTCTCATTTCACAACCTGATTCGGGCGAGCAAGCTCTGGAAATTGCCGAACTCCTGGTACGAAGTAATGCCATAGATGTAGTTATAGTTGATTCAGTAGCTGCTCTTGTTCCCAGGGCTGAATTGGAAGGAGAAATGGGGGATTCCCATATGGGACTTCAAGCCAGACTTATGTCCCAGGCTTTACGTAAGTTAACTGGAGCCATAAGTAATTCTAAGACCTGCACTATTTTTGTTAATCAATTAAGGATGAAGATTGGAGTGGTCTTTGGTAATCCTGAAATCACCCCGGGAGGAAGAGCTCTTAAGTTTTATGCTTCTGTGAGAATGGAGGTAAGAAGAAAGGCTTTCTTGACCAAAGGGGAAGAGCGAATAGGCAATGTAACAGTAGTAAAGATAGTTAAGAATAAACTTGCTCCTCCTTTTCGTAAAGCTGAATTTGACCTTTTGTTTGGCGAGGGGATATCTCAGGAGGGAGACATATTGAATGTGGGGGGCGAGTTAGGAATTATTGAAAAGTCAGGAAGCTGGTATTCCTATGGAGATACTCAGCTAGGGCAAGGCAAGGAAAGTGCTCGTCAATTCCTTAAGGAAAAAAAGAATTTTCCTCTACGAGGAGAAATAGAGCGAAAGATAAGAGATAAACTTGGATTTTCAGAAAAAAGAGGGAAAAACTCAAAACCTAAAAATCACTCCCAGGAAAGAAAATCATAGAATTTGGAAGCTCAGGATGGACAAAGCTATCAGAGCCTTACTCTTTCTGTTTTGTTTTTTGTTGTGTGCTTATCCTACAAAAGCTCTTCAGAATTATGAAGTAGGGAATATAAGATACAAATCTTTTTCTACCCACACCCAGATAATTATAGAAAAGACAGCACAGACAGACTGTCTGCCTGCCAGAGAGTTGACCAGTCCTCCTCGTTTGTTGATTAATCTATTTCCGGCTGTTCTTCTTACTTCACAGGGAAGAGCTGAAGTAGGACATCAGGAGGAGATAGCGGTGGGGGATAGTTTTATCCAGAGAGTTCGTTTAAAGCAAGAACATGAGTCTATACTGCAAGTAGTTATAGATTTATCTATCACCGAGTATACTTATAATATTTCTTCCGAAGAACCAGATAGTTTGGTTATTGATATAAGGGGACCGAGAGATGCTTTAGATAAGGATTTGGTAGTAGACCTACTAAAAAAGATTGAATTGTCTCCTTCTATCCCTTCGGTTTCTCCAGAGAAGAAAGGGAAGGTCTTTAAGATAGTTTTGGACCCTGGGCATGGGGGAGACGACCCAGGAGCTATAGGTCCCAGTGGATTAAAGGAAAAAGACGTAGTTCTAGCGGTAGCTAAGGAATTGGCTAGCCTGCTGAAAAAGGAGCCAGGGATAGAGGTTCATTTAACCAGAGAGAAGGACCGTTTTCTTTATTTATATCGAAGGACAGAAATGGCTAATCAGATAGGAGGAAATATTTTTATAAGTATCCACGCTAATGCAGCTCCTAGCCGGGGAGCAACAGGAGTAGAGACTTTTGTTAATTCTATGTATGCCGAGGACAAAGAAGCAGCACTGGTGGCAGCAAGGGAGAATAAACCTGCTGAATCTAAAGGTATCTCCCGGGAGGCAGAGGCTCTTCTCTGGGATATGATTCAAGACAAATATAAAAGCGAAAGCAACGATTTAGCTCATTCTATCCAGAAAAGATTATCGGAAGCTTCTGGTTTGGAAGATAGAGGGGTAAAGAAGGCTCCTTTTTCTGTCTTGAGAGGGGCAGCTATGCCGGCTGTTTTAGTGGAAATAGGTTTTATTTCTAATCCCTGGGAGGAGAGCAAACTAAAAAAGGATGATTTCAGAAAGAAAATTGCCCAGGGGATTCTGGATGGATTAAGGGATTATTTGAAAAAGATAGAATTGATAACCTGAAAATCAGTTTTAGGAAACTAAAGAGTCTTCATTTTATTGAAATATAGGAATTTATATACTTGTTGAAGGACATATTCTAGCCGTATATAGAAAAAGAAAGCGTAGAACGTAAAGCGAAAAGCGCAAAACCATAACGTAAAA
>CAZQMG010000179.1:0-3031 GCA_964594375.1 uncultured Clostridia bacterium
CTCAGATAAGAGATGACAAAGGATTCACTTTTCTGCAGGTTTTGATAGTAGTGGGGATAATTGCCGTCTTGGCAGGGATAGCTCTGGCCCGATTCAACAGTGCCTTGAATAAGGCAAAAGTGAATAAGGCCAGAACTGAGATTGAAATGATGGGTAGAGCCATTGAACAAATAGAGGAAGACACAGAAAATTACATAGAAAGCCTGGAGCAATTGGACGACAAAACTTCTCCTGATGGCTTCTCTCCCTGGTGGGGGCCTTATCTTTCTTCTCTACCGAAAAATATTAGGGACCCCTGGAATACTAACTATGCTTACTTTTTCTGGACGACAACGGAAAAAGGAGGGAAACAATTCCAGATGGGTAACTATCCGTCTGGTCCTCCGGGTAAAGGCTGGGATAAGGGTAAAAAAACGGGCTGGGGAGACGGTTCACTGCCTCCCGGTTTATGGAAAAAACTTACCCCTGAAGAGGGTTTGTCCGCAAAAGGTTTTCTCATAGTGAGTGCCGGTCCAGACAGAGAAATGGCAACCGATGACGACATAGAGTAGAGGGGAAAAGGGGACGGTTCTATTTTTTGAAAAGAAAGTTGAAAATAGTACAAAATGCAAAATAGCAAAAAATAGAACCGTCCCCTTTTCCACAGGTTTTATCATGGGATTCAAAAAATCACTGCTAAATAGCATCCGAAAAGAAGATGGGCAAATCGCTCTTATTCTCGCCTTCGCATTCCTTGCTCTCCTGGGGGCTATAGGGGGTAGTTTCCTTTATCGCATGCGACTGGAACAAAGAGCAGCTTCTAACTATCAGGACAGCGTCAAGGCATACTATTTAGCCCAGGCAGGCATAGAAAGAGCTACAGCGGAACTACGGAATGATACCAACGAATACGATGACCTTTATGAAAGTTGGGCTTTGGGATTTAAAGAGACCTGGGAAGAGGGGAAATATAACGTTTATTATGAAGAAAAAGAAGAGAGTAAGGAGAGGTTGGGAATATTTGATGAGGCAGCCAAGATTAACATAAATGCGGTAGGAATGAATAATTACAATGATGGGTGGACTCCTTATGAGATTAGTCTGGGTGTGATAGAAGTGCTCAATAAAAAACTATCTTCTGATGTAATAAAAGCTATCATAGCATATCGTTATGGCCCGGATGGTGCTCCTGGAGTTAAAGGAGTGGATGACGACAAAGATAACTCCCTTCTTCAGGCTGACGGTATTGATAATGACGCAGATGGTAAAATAGATGAGCTCGATGAAGGTATAGACGAGCCAGATGAGTTTCGCCCACAACAGCCCTATGGAGATGATAATCCCTTTGATACAGTAGAAGAAATAAGACTTGTTCCCGGCATAGGAGAGGCCATCTTCAATGAAATAAAAGACTATCTTACCATTTACTCCTACGATAAAAACCTGGATAAAGAAGGAAGATTAAGGATAAATATCAACAAAGCCTCTCCTTCCAAAATCAGCCAGGCCCTGCAGGAGGTAGGAATGCCTGCTGAAAAGGCAGATCAAATAGCAGTGAACATAGTTGATTTCCGCGATGAGGATAACTCTCCTACCGCCTATCGAGGAAAATATGGCATTGAGAAAACACCCTATATCAACGAGGTTATGCCCAATTTTACAACTTCAATAAAAATAGCTGTAGAAGAATTAGTAAAAGGCGGAGTTGAATTCCTAAAGGACAAAATAAGAGGGGAAATTAAGAAGAAACTAAAAGAGAAAATAAAGGGAATAGTTCCAGGGTTAGAGAAAGAGATAGAAAAAAGCACCTATATCAAAGAAGAAGAGCTAAAAAAGGGAGTAGAAAGAATAATAGAAGATTATCAACCCTTAAATGAGGAAGACAAAATAAGTACAAAATTCTTTAAGCTCCTGGGAGAGAAAATAGCTAAAGCAGCAGAGAAAAAACCTCCAGAAAAGACAAAAATAGAGATAGAAATAGAGTGGATTGAACTCTTCAATCCCTATGAAGTTCCCTGTGAAGTAGGAGGATGGCAAATAAAAACCTCTTTAGGGACAAGAGCACTGTGGGGAAAAATATCTTCTTGCAGCTATAGACTTATATTTAATATGGTAATAGCAATACCCGGCCTGAATATAGGCAAAGAAATTCTGGGCGATAATAGAGATACTGTGATTCTGGGAAATAAAAGAAGAAATATAGTTGATAAAGTAAGCTACAGTAGTTATGGACTTCCCTGGAGTGCCTGGGAAAAAAATGACCCTCGCAGTAGAGAATTTGCTAGTATTCTACCAGGGGGAAGTCCAGGATTTCGTAACTGGTTCTGGATGCCCGAAGTAGGTGAAGGAAAAAACAAAAATGACTATAGCAGTTTCTACGTGAAGGATAAGCCTTTTGCCAATATTGGAGAGACCGGTTTTATTCACTGTGGAGAATGGCGAACAATAAGATTGGAACAGGGTGGAGAATGGCAGATATTGGATAAAATCACCGTAGCTGACCCTCCTGATAAACCAATCCAGGGAAGAATAAACATTAATACTGCTAGCAAACAAGTTCTAGAAGCTTTACCAGGGATTGATTCTGCCCTCTCTCAGGCTATTATTAACTATGGAAATAGCAAAAAAAGGCCCTTTAATGAAATAGGAGAAATCCTGGAAATCCTTCTCCTGGCCAGATTAGGCTCTAACGGTAAGGATGATGATAAAGACGGCTATACAGATGAAGAAGATGAGAGAGAAGCTATCTTTCGCAGCCTCTCTAATCTTATAACTACTCGCTCTAACTGCTTTACCGTCATCTCGCGAGGAGAAGTCATCCAAAATGATGAGATAGTAGCGGAAAGAAAAATAAAGGCAGTCATAGACAGAGGTAGCTTGCCTATAAAGATAAAGTACTATCGGGAACTAAGTGAGGATTAGCGTATAGCGTTTAGCGGATAGCGTATAGTGAAAAACAAAAAATTCAAAAGAGCTCATAGTAAATTCAAAACAAAGTTCAAGATAGCTGAACTTACCCCCTCTCCCTTCCCTCTCCCCCGTGGGGAGAGGA
>CAZQMG010000180.1:0-2952 GCA_964594375.1 uncultured Clostridia bacterium
AATGTATTCTCAACGATATATTTGACAATATATTCTGGAGTGTAATAACTTCCGCTTGCTTTACGCTCTCCTTTGTCAGTTACCAGGTATAGCTCGCCATTCCTTATAATCTCGCTCTCTTTTATCTTATTTCCCGAAATCTTTGTCTCTTCCAAGGAAACAAAGATCTCTTTCCCCTTTTTCTTGGTAGCAACAAGGTCCTCCTGGGCAATCTTAACTTTATACTCTAAAAGTCCTTCATAGATAGAACCTAAATGTCTTGCCTCAAGACTTGAATAATCGATGAAAGCCTTGTCCCTGGAGCGGCAAAGAAGATCAATGGCTTTAGCGACATAAAAATCAGCAACTCTATATTTTTCTAAAAAAGCATGCTTTTGTGGCTCAAAAAGGCCACCGTTATAGAAAGGAACACCCATTTCAGGGTCCCCAGAATTTATCGTCCCAAAAAGCTCCTTAAGTTTATCCCAATAATGGGCATGAGCACGAGATAGGGGAGAATTGCGGTCAATCTTACCTCGAATCTCTTTCTTTATACAATCAAGGCTATAGCTATCGGTATAAAGCTCATTCTCTTCAAGAGGGAGAAGCCTACGATACTCAGCATAAAGAGTAAAGAGCAATCGATACAGCAAAACTAAGGAGTTATCATGAATTTCCTTTAGGTTAGCAGGGGTTAAATTGTTTTCCGGTGTTTTTAGAAAACCTTCAGCCAGGAATTTTAGAGCTTGATAGACATTTTCCTTAAGTTCCTCACCAACTTTTTCAGCGTAATTCAGACTTTCGCTATAAACTTTTTGCAGGAATTCCGGAAAGGCTTCTTTTTGAAAGAAAAGATAAAAATATTTAAAATCTTCTATTTTGCCTTTTTTAAGCAATCCTTCAAGGTCAATTTCATAAAAAATATCAATTCTTTTAGATGTTTCTCGCTCATAAAGTCGCCAAAATCTCCCATCAGTCAATATCCCCCAGCGAACTTCAGAGAGCCATAGATAACGACTCATCTGTAGTGATGGATTTCGAATTTCAAAAGGGTCTCCATCCTTTAACTTTTTACCAAGAGGCCTTCCGTATCGCTTAGCCTCACCAATAGCGATGGCTTTTCTAATGGATGCTTCTCTTTTGGCCTTTTCAGAGGGATAAAAGGCGTAATCTGGTTCCTTCGATCCTTCCCATATCTTATCAATAGAGGGATGTGGAGCATAAATATGGTCCAATATTCTTAAAATTGGCCTTATGAATTCCTCTTCTAATTGTGATTCTTTGAGGGAAGGAATTATTTTGCACTTTTTCTGGTAAAGAGATTGTATTTTTGCGAAAGCTTCCTTCAATTCCTCTTTATCTATAGATTTCCATTCATCAGATTGAGGAAGAATCTCTCCTAAGTAATGGTCGGAAAATAATCTCTGGTTTCTGTACGCAGGCATAAATTTTTCCTCCTACTCTGACTTTGTCAGAAATTTGAAGCATTTGTATGGTCATAGCCATTCCTTCTATTTGTTTCAATCGCCACTCAAAAGATAAAGGAAAAAGCAAGCGGGAATGCCAATTATTTTCTCATCGATGAAAAAATAGATTGTGCCAGGCATTGAGTAGAGAAGAGAATTTTTCTACCTGAGCACACTAAACTTCAACATTTCTTAACATTTCATTCACCACCATAAATGAGCGCTGTCTCACTTCCTCCTTATAGTCAAGTAACTCTCCTGGTTTTATGCGACGTATGGAGTCTTCTGCCAGCAGCCCTAATTTTTTGCCATGCGCTTCCATATCGGCATGTAACCGAAAGCTAATCAGTGCTCCAATTACAGATAACGTTCGAATTGAGCTGCACAACGAAGCCGCTTTAGCGGCGTAGTTGGGTCAGGTAGAGTGAGTTGTTATCTGTTTCTTTGCAACAAATTGTCCGGCAACAAACTTATGAAGAATGCTAGCCATTAATGTTTGATAGGGCAGCCCCTCCTGAAGAGCAATGACCTGCAGACCTTCAAGGTCTTTAGAGGATATGCGTATGTTTACACGTTTATCCTTTTTTAGTGTGTTACGTGCATATTCCCGGTGTTTTTCAATTTCCTGTTTTACGTTTTTAACAGATTTCCACTCGCCGCGCTCATAAGAATCAAGAATTTCTTGCTCATATTTGTCTAATTTTGTTTTCTTCATCTTTTACCTCGCAGATATTTTTTAGTAGCCTTGCGGCTTGGTATAATAGTTTTTAAAAAATATACATTTTCTTGTTCTTGAACAAATGGCACAAGCCATATGTATCCATTTATATCAACAATAAGTATTTTTTGTCCGGGGTATTTGTTTTGATTTGGATTCGCAATGATATCCACTAAATCACCTTTGCCAATGTGCATGACGATTTGTTCGAAGCAAATATCGCGTTTTTGCCTGAGCATTTCGTTTTTTCCGTTATCCCATCGATAATATATTTCCATGTTCAAATTATATCACAATATGTGCCTTTTGGCAACAATTAATTATCCTTTAAACTCAGGCCATTGATTGCAACTAATAGCAGGACCAGATGATGATGATGATGTTGATCCCCACAGAATTTCTTTTCTTATAGTAAAATTGCGTTTCTGTTCTCTTGTAAAGTCTTTTATGCTTCCTGTTGTCTTGTTTTTCTGGCTATTGTTCCTACGATTGCAAGAAGGACTGCTATTATCACAATCAAAATATAAACATCAAGGTTAACAGTTGACCAGCCTCCTCCTTTGCGTGTTATTTCCATTATCGGGTTCATAACATAATATGTAGGAAAAAACTTTCCAACCCATTCTGGAATTTGAGGAAAAATTTTGATAATACCGGGACCATAAATGATTATTCCAAGTCCTTTTATTGCAGAATATAAAGACGCCGTATCTCTCATAAATGCACCGATTATTAAACCCAAACAAGAAGCCATTATTGCAGCAAGGAACAAAATCAATATTATCAAGA
>CAZQMG010000181.1:0-2942 GCA_964594375.1 uncultured Clostridia bacterium
ATAATTCAAAATTTAAAACTTATTTTTCTTTCTTTGAATTTGATTTTGAATTTTACGCTATGGTTTTGCATTTTTCGCTCTACGTTTTACGCTCTCTTCTTTTTCTTCTCGATATACTATATACTACATACTGTACTTTTCAATCTTTTGATAAATTGTTTAAGATCAGCCCAATCTATCTTTTCTTGGTTGCCCGATTGCATATCTCTTAAAACGAATTCATTCTCTTTCACTTCTCTGTCTCCTACAATCATTACCCATCTGATTTCTTTTTTGTCAGCTATTTTCAATTGGGAGGAGAGACTCTTCTCTGATAGGTTCAGCCATGTCCTTATACCCTGAGAACGGAATAAAGCTGCTATCTGATATGCTTTGGCCTGGTTTGTTTCACCCAGGGAGAGTACATAAATAAGAGGAGTATCGATAGAAGGAATGTCCACTCTGTTTTTATTTAGAGCAATCAAAAGTCGTTCTACTCCTATGGAAAAACCGGCAGCAGGCGTAGAAGGTCCTCCTAGCTCTTCCACTAAATCATCGTATCTTCCTCCTCCGCAAATAGTATCCTGAGCTCCCAGTGAAGGAGCCACAAATTCAAAAACAGTTCTCGTGTAGTAATCAAGCCCTCTCACTAGACGAGGATTGAGGTTGAATCGAATACCAATATCCTTTAGGCCCGCCTTTACTTTTTGAAAGTGCATTTGACAATCTTCACATAAATAGTTTTTTATCAAGGGAACTTGCTTAATTACCAGATAGCACTCTTTATTCTTACAATCGAGAATACGCAGAGTATTGTATTCAAGCCGGCTTTTACATACAGAGCAAAGACCATCTATATGGCTCTTGAGGTATTTCTTGAGTTCTCTCTTATAGAGAGAACTACACTTTTTACATCCAATAGAATTAAGTTGAATATCAAAATCGGCAAAACCTATTTCTCTAAAGAATTCAAATCCTATACTTATAATCTCCACATCAAGATATGGACTCGCTTGTCCTATGGCTTCCACTCCTATTTGACGAAACTCTCTCAAACGGCCTGCCTGTGGTCTTTCATACCTGAACATAGAACCCATATAATAAACCCGCCATTCTGCGGACTGTTTATCTAGTTTATGTTGTAGATAAGCCCTGACTACAGAAGCAGTAGCTTCGGGACGCAGAGACAGTTTTCTTCCTTTTTTATCCAGGAAGGTGTACATCTGTTTGCCGGCATCTGTTTCTTGACCTACGCTACGGAGGAATAATTCTGTTTTTTCAAAAGTGGGAATTCTTATCTCGTCGTATCCATATAGAGAGAAAATAGAAGAAGCTTTTCTCTCAAGCCACTGATACTGGTAAATCCTTTCAGGGAGTATATCTTCAACTCCCCGAGGTGATAGAATCATTAATCTTTTCCTTATCTATACTTGTGAACTGCCTTTAGATGTTCTTCGTAGGTGTCACTGAACTTATGAGTTCCGTCACCCTTAGCTACAAAGTAGAGGTAATCTACCTCATCAGAATATAGGACAGCATAGATGCTATCCTTTCCTGGGTTACAGATAGGGCCGGGAGGAAGCCCATGATATACATAGGTGTTATAAGGAGACGATACAGTCAGGTCCTCATAGGTCAGCCGTTCCTGGAAATTTCCCAGAGCATATTTCACAGTGGGGTCCGCCCGCAGTTTCATTCCTTTTTCAAGACGATTGTGGAAAACAGCAGCAATAATAGGTTTTTCTAAATTAATCTGTGCTTCTTTTTCTACTATTGAAGCTAGGATGATTATTTCTTCCGCAGAGAGATCGTTCCTAGGAATTTTCTCTTCATAGAGAGGCAAAACTATCTCCTGGAAACGAAGAAGAAATTTTCTTATCACTTGTACCTCGTTCTCCTCTACAAAGAAATAATAAGTATCAGGATAAAGATATCCCTCTAGACTCTCCACTGATAAAAGAAAAAAAAATTCCTCCTTAAAGATTCCAGGGTCATTGACCAGTGCTAAAAAATCGTTCTTTTTTATTATTTTTTCTTTCTCTAAAATCTGTGATACCTCCCATCCAGGAAGCCCTTCAGGAATAGTAACTCGAGACCTCTTTATCCCTCCTTTTTTTAGCTTACCTAAAACATCGATCATATTAGAGGAGCTGAATTCATAATTACCTGCCTTGAGGTCTTTCTCCCAATTGAGAACTTTAGAAAGAAGAATAAAAAGAAATTTGTTTTTAATAACTGCTTGCTGGCGCAAGATATTGGCAATTTCAAAAGAGTCCGCCCCGGCGGGAATAAGAATATTGATAGGAGCCGAGTTATAGAAAGGGAGGAATATCCAGGATATAAACAAAATTGATACAAAAAGCACTGCCACAACTATTATATTCTTCCACCATATTTTCTTAAAAACCATTCTTAAGACTTTTTTTCTTTCTTTTCAAGCAACAAGCGACTAGCAAGCAGCAACGGACTCCACTTCACGGTCTTTGGGAGTTCAGATAGTTCTGCAAAATGACGGTAGCCGCAATTTTATCTCTAACTTTTCTTCGTTTCAGGGGACTTACTTTTGCTTCCCTTAATACCTTTTCTGCCTCCACTGTTGATAGTCTTTCATCAAATAGGACCACCGGAATCTCTATTCCAGAGGATAGTTCATCAACGAAATTACGTACCCTTTTTGCCTGCTCTCCTTCCTCTCCTTTCATATTTAGAGGAAGCCCCACTACCAGTTTGTCAACTTCATGTTGAAAAATAAGAGATTTAATATGCTTTAACTCTTTATTCTTCTCAGGTTTATCCCTTCTCAATTGGCCTATACCGGAAGCTATGATTCGCAAAGAATCACTTACTGCTATTCCTATAGTCCTGTCTCCAACATCCAGACATAAGATAGACATATCTTTTTACACCTCTACAGGATACACCTCAAGACTTTGTTTCCCTGCTCCTATACTCGTATGTCGTAT
>CAZQMG010000182.1:0-2862 GCA_964594375.1 uncultured Clostridia bacterium
GTAAAATGCCAAAGTTAACTGTAGAGTTTGGGACGAAAGAGTTAACGGAGTTACTTTTTCAGTTATCACCTTCAGAGTTATCGGAGTTAATGAAAAAGCTCAGAGAAACAACGGAAACTTTTGGGATGATGAGATTAGCTGAGTTCGCTTTTGCTGAGTGGGAAGATCCAGAAGAAGAGATCTATAATGAGTAATGATTACCAACCCGGTGATATAGTTCTAGTACGATTTCTATTTACGAATCTGTCTTCCTCGAAGGTGCGACCTAGCTTAGTTATCTCCGCCTGGGGAGATGATGTTATCGTGGTAGGGATCTTTTCAAGAATTCCTGACACAATAAAAAATACATGGGTGATGGTCAAGGAGGGAAGTTCTAATTTCGCCTCAACTGATCTGAGAAAGACCTCGGTAATAAAGACCGAGAAAATAACTGTTATTCACCGCTCAGTTGTAAGACAGAAATTAGGCACCCTGTCGCAAGGATTGATGATACAAGTGAGCAAAGCTTTAAAGAAAGCGTTAAGAATAGAGTAGGATGGATTTTTTTGACTCAGAACTTCGATTCTTGAACTTCGGAGTTGTTTTCTCGGTTTTGAATTTCCTATCAGCTATTCTGCTAATTTGTATTTATTGACATAACTAGGCGTGAATGTTATGATGTTCATATCTTGAACAAAATCTATGGCTGACTCCGCGATCCTAATGTCATTAGCGCAAGCGAAGCAATCTCAACCCGCTGTTTCAACAAACTGGAGGAAAGATGAATCTATTGGTGACTGGCACAGCAGGTTTTATAGCCTCAAAAGTAACTGAGCTCCTTAACAATCGCTTTGATGGGGTGAGAAATGGAGAGAAGTAAAGATTGGATGGATGAGGCAAGAGGTGATTTAGCACACGCCAAGAGTGACAGGGACGGAGGCTATCATAACTGGGCTTGTTTTTCAGCTCAGCAGGCTACAGAAAAGGCCGTGAAGGCAGTCTTCCAGAAAATGGGAGCAGAAGCTTGGGGACATTCTGTAGTTGATTTGCTAAAGGAATTATCTAAAAAATATCGAGTTTCAGAAGAAATTATGAATCGAGCATTGGAGCTGGATAAAGCCTATATTCCTACTAGATATCCAAATGCTCATCCTTCAGGGTCCCCCAGAAATCTTTATACAAAAGAGGAGTCGAGGAGGCTTATTGAATATGCCGAGAAAATTGTCAAGTTCTGTTCAGGTCTTCTATCCCAAATTTGACAAACGAGGGCTTATTGAAATAATCGACAAAAAGTTAGAAAACCTCAGAAAAAGGCTGCCTCTTATGCTTGTTGTGTTATTTGGCTCTTATGCCAGGGGAAATTATACTGTAGGGAGCGATGTGGATCTTCTTGTTATATACAAAGGCAGGGAAAGAAAAGAGGCATATGCCGTTATTAAAAAAACTATTGATGTATTTGGTCTTGAGCCCCATGTTTATTCACGAGCACAATACCACCGGATGAGGAGTACAATTGATAAGATGATAAAGGGCGGGGTGATTCTTTTCCAAACATAACAGTTATGAGCTATTTTGAACTATGTTTTGAATTTTCTATGAGCTATGAACTATGAGCTTCTTGTCAGCTATAAACTATGACGCGGATATACAGCGACAGAAGAAAATTGTCCTGAGGCTTATCTTGAAGAGGAAAGGAAAATTTTAGATTTCTGATTATTATGAGAGGAGGCAAACAAGATGTTACCAGTAACTTTATCTAAAGATATGGAAAAGGTTTTAAATTTTATGCCTGGCAAGAGAACCGAAGATAAAATAATTAATTTAATTATCGATAGTTTGAGTTTTAAACTTCGGGAATGTGAAGAAAAAATCGTGGAATTAGAAGTAAAATATGGGATGACCTTTGAAGAGTTTAAAGAAAGTTGGAATACCGAAAAAATAGCTGATAAATATTCTCACAGAGTAGAAAGAGACTATATGGAATGGGAAGGTTTCCAGATGGAAAAAAAACGATGGTTATCTGCTTTGAAGGATTTTAAAGTTTCTATTTCCAAGGCAGGGAAATGAGTTCTCTAACCAGAATAGAAGGCCATTTTAGAGAGATTAAGAAAGTTGCCAAAAAGTTTTTTCCTGGAGCGGTGGTTGAGTTGGCTTACTTTAGAATTAGCCAATTTAGCACAAGAATTATTATTGCTCAAGATTTATTTGTGGATATTTATTATAATGCTGAAAATGAGAGGCAAGACTATGCTCTAATCAGGAAAGGTGGGCGGGTATGTGGATATGACAATCTTTCTGGATGGCATTATCATCCTGCCGAAAATCCGGAGAAGCACATTCTTTGTAAAGAGCCATCTTTAGAGAGTGTATTCAAAAAATTTAAGGAGCTTGCTGAAAAATGATTGAAGGAGTGAAAATAGTTGTTCCTCAACTGGGAGAGAAAAAGGTGGATGAAGAAGTAAGAGAGATCGTGAAAATAGCACAATGAAGGTCATTCTGGATACTGATATTTTGAGTATATTTGCTAAGAATCCCCAGAGATTTATCTTACAATCGCAATTAAGACTTGCCAGATTTGCTGGTAAGACCCTAACCAAAATATAGTTTGAGCAAAGTAGAAACAAGTAGAGCTACAAAGTATACTCCAAAAATTTAGGTGACGATTAAAAAGAAACCAGTTTTCTTCAAAAGCTATGCCTATATCATCCATGACCTATGAACTATGTTTTGAATTTACTATCAGGTATTTGAATTTGGTTTTGAACTTGCTATGAGCTATGGACTATGAGCTAACTTCAGCTATCAGCTATGAGATATGAACTATGAGCTAACTTGCTATGAGCAATGAGCTATTTTGAATTTGGTTTTGAACTTGCTATGAGC
>CAZQMG010000183.1:0-1245 GCA_964594375.1 uncultured Clostridia bacterium
TGAATTATAGTTTTTCGCTTTAATGATTTATTCTATACGCTAAACGCTATCCGCTATCCGCTAAAAATGAATTGTCTTTTGGATCTTTTGACAATAGGGTTTTTTATGTTATATTGTAGAAAATAGGAGGAAAAAATGCTAGAAAATTATTTGGATCGGTTGAAATCTGTAAAAGGGAAAATAGACGAGTTAAGGAGGCATCTTTGAGGTAGAGAGAGGAGAAAAAAAGATTAGAGAATTAGAAAAGATGGCTTCTGCTCCAGGATTCTGGAGTAGAGAGGGCCAATCAAAGACATTGAAAGAGCTAAGTTTTCTTAAAGAGAAAAAAGATGAGTGGAATAAATTAGGGGGTCTATATCAGGAGATTGTTACCCTGGGAGAACTTCTAAGGGAAGAAGAAGATAAGGATCTTAATAAAGAGATGGAGAGTAAGCTCCTTTTGCTGGAAAGAAAAATAGGAAAACTCCAGATAGAATCTCTGCTAAGAGGAAAAAATGATCATGCTAACGCTATTATATCTATTCATCCTGGAGCAGGAGGAACTGATTCCTGTGATTGGGCAGAGATTCTACTTAGAATGTACCTGGGCTGGACGGAAAAAAAGGGTTATCAAAGAAGATTGGTTGAATATATCGCAGGTGAAGAAGCAGGAATAAAGACAGCTACTGTTGTGGTGGAAGGAAGATTTGCCTACGGTCATCTTAAGGGAGAGGTGGGTATTCATAGATTAGTACGTATTTCTCCTTTCGATTCAGCTCATCGTCGTCACACTTCTTTTGCAGCAGTGGACGTAATTCCAGAGGTTGAAGATGTAGAAGTAGAAATCAAAGAAAGTGACTTAAAAATTGATACTTTTCGAGCTGGCGGACCAGGGGGGCAGCATGTTAATGTTACAGATTCAGCGGTTAGGATTACTTATCTGCCCAAGGGTATAATCGTACAATGTCAGGATCAGAGATCCCAACATAAGAACAAGGCTACGGCGATGAGAATTCTCAAGGCTCGTTTGCATAATCTTTATGAACTTGAGAGAGAAAAGGAATCGAAGAGAAGACATGGAGAAAAAGCAAGGATAGAGTGGGGAAATCAGGTGCGTTCATATATTTTGCATCCTTATACCCTGGTGAAAGATCACCAGACTGGCGTGGAAAAAGGTGATGTAGAAAAAGTATTCAAAGGTGAAATAGACGAGTTTGTAACTGCCTCATTAAGAAGATCAGCCAAATATTAAAATAGCGTATAGTG
>CAZQMG010000183.1:1345-2862 GCA_964594375.1 uncultured Clostridia bacterium
ATAGCGTATAGTGAAAAATCTAAAACAAAAAAAGCAAAATCAAAGGGGATAAGTTCATTGTTAAGCGACCCCCTCAATATGTTCCCCTATACGCTAAACGCTATCCGCTCTACGCTATATTTTACTGGAGGGAGGTTTAGATGGGGGGATTTTATATTGGGAGAGAGAAAAAGGCAAGGAAAGCCTATGGATTTGATGAGGTAGCATTGGTCCCAGGTAGAAAGACTTTTGATCCTAGCGATATAGACGTAAGCTGGAAAATAAGAGATTTGACTTTTGATATCCCTATCTTAGCTTCAGCAATGGACGGGGTGGTGGATACGGATTTTGCCATCCAGATGGGGAAATTGAGAGGATTGGCTATTCTTAATCTGGGAGGTATCCAGACTCGTTACGATAATCCAGCTGAGGTAATAGAGGAGATTGTCCACTCTTCTTCCAAGGAAAGCGTAGAGGTTATTCAGAAAATTTACCGGACTCCTATAAAAGAGGGGTTAATAGGGAAAAGAATTGAAGAGATAAAGAAAGCCAATGTTCCCGTAGCTGTTTCTTCTATTCCTCAACAGGCAGTCCGTTTTGGCTCTATAGCTGAAGAAGCAGGAGCAGATATGTTTGTTGTTCAAGCCACTGTAGTTACCACAGATTATATTTCTTCCCGGGGTAAAAAACTGGATTTCAGCAAATTTTGTTCTCAGCTTTCTATTCCTGTGATAGCAGGAAACTGTGTCACTTATGAGACGGCTTATGATCTTATGCAAACTGGCATAGCCGCTCTTCTGGTTGGAGTAGGCCCGGGGGCAGCTTGCACTACGCGGGAAGTGCTGGGGGTAGGCGTTCCACAGGTTACGGCTACCATAGATACTGCTGCTGCTCGCGATGATTATTTTAAAAAAAGTGGCTATTATGTTCCTATAATTACTGATGGGGGAATGAGAACTGGCGGGGATATCTGTAAGGCATTAGCTTCCGGAGCAGATGCTGTGATGATTGGCTCTGCTTTTGCTCGGGCTAAGGAAGTGCCGGGCAAGGGTTATCACTGGGGAATGGCTACTTCAGATGAAAATTTGCCACGGGGGGCAAGGGTAGCGGTAGGAACTACTGGCACGTTAAAGGAAATCATTTACGGACCGGCTAGATTGGACGATGGCTCGCAAAACCTTGTTTGGGCTATAAGAACCTGTATGGGCTACTGCGGTGTCTGTGACATAAAGGGAATGCATGAGGTAGAGATGGTCATTGCCCCGGCTATAAAAAGTGAAGGCAAATTTTTCCAGAAAGTTCAACGATTAAGGGAGGAAGGGTAAAGTAGTTACTAAGTTGCTTTCCTTATTTTATTAGAACGAATACAACTGGTACAAATATGGGCTTTCTTTATTTGTCCATTGATGTTTATCTTAATCCGCTGCAGGTTAGGAAGCCACCTTCTTTTTGTTCGGCGTCCAGATTTACTTACCATGTTTCCTGTACTTGATCTTTTACCACATATCGCACATATTTTTGCCATGAGTAATTTTCCT
>CAZQMG010000184.1:0-2860 GCA_964594375.1 uncultured Clostridia bacterium
AGTGCTTTCTTTACCGATTTATCCAGAGCTGAGCGAAGATGATATTAAGCTGGTGGCAGGGGAGATCAATAATTTTATGAGATCCAAAACGTATAGCGAATAGCATATAATGAAAAAGCGTAAAGCTAAAAGCGCAAAGCGTAAAATCATAGCTAAAAATTTAAAACTAAATCAAAAGAGCGAGTATAGCCGTCTTTTTACAGAAGAAGTAGTATTGAAAGGGAAGTCTTAATGAATGTTGCCGTTATTGGTTCAGGTTATGTGGGACTAGTTACAGGAACTTGTTTAGCTGAGATAGGTCATTGTGTTATCTGTATTGATAATGATGAGAAGAAAATCGAAACATTAAGAAAAGGGGAAATGCCTATTTATGAACCCCGGCTTGAGAAATTAGTCAAAAAAAATATGGACAAAGAGAGGCTGTCCTTCTCTACTTCTATCAAAGAAGGAGTGTCGAGAGCTAAGGTTATCTTTATTGCCGTGGGAACACCTCCTAAAGAGAATGGAGAGGCAGATTTGTCTTCAGTAGAAAAGGTCTGTAGCCAGATTGCCAGGAGTATGAAAGAGTATAGGCTGATAGTGGAAAAGAGCACTGTTCCTGTTCAGACAGGACAGTGGATAAAGCGTCTTTTCAGAGTAAACAATAGTTTTTCAGACTTTGATATTGCTTCAAATCCTGAATTCTTAAGGGAAGGAACTGCTGTGGATGATTTTCTCAACCCGGATAGGATAGTAATCGGGGTGGAGACTGAGAGGGCAGCCAGTATCCTTAAGGAACTTTACTTGCCTATTATTAATCGGGAATCCAGAGGCTCTGACTCTGTTCCATTAATGATAACAGATTTGGAAACCGCAGAATTGATAAAACATGCCTCCAACTCCTTTTTGACTACCAAAATCTCATTCATTAATGCTGTAGCCGATATTTGTGAAAAAACGGGAGCCGATATAGAGAAGGTAGCGGAAGGTATGGGATATGACCCGCGAATTGGGGCTTCCTTCCTTAAGGCAGGGATAGGATTCGGTGGTTTTTGTTTCCCCAAAGATTTGCAGGCTTTTATAAGGATTGCCGAAAAGCTCAACTATGATTTTGCTCTCTTAAAAGAGGTAGAAAAGATAAATAAGAATAGACCAAAGATATTACTGGATAAGATAGAGAAGGCTCTGGGTACAGTGGAAGGTAAAACTATTGGCATTCTCGGTTTAGCCTTTAAGCCCAATACTGATGACATCAGGCTTGCTCCTTCTATTGAAATCATACGTTTGTTACAAAAAGAAAAAGTCCAGATAAAAGTTTATGACCCAGTGGCTATGGATAAAGCCAAAGAAATTCTGAGTAATGTGGAATACGGGCGAGACCCTTATCAAGTAGCCAGAGGAAGCAATGCTTTAGTTATTATTACTGAATGGGAGGAATTTCAGAGAATAGACTTAGAAAGAATAAAAGATTTAATGGTCAACCCTGTCATTGTGGACGGAAGAAATATTTATGAGCCTCAGAAAATGAAGGAACTGGGTTTTATTTATGAGAGCATAGGCAGGTAAGAATATGAGAGTGTTAATTACCGGAGGAGCTGGTTTTCTGGGTTCTCATCTGTGTGATTATTTGCTGGATAGAGGTCATCAGGTAATAGCTCTGGATAACCTTATTACCGGGGAAATAGATAATATTGCTCATCTAGCAGGAAATAATGATTTCAAATTCATAAAGCAAGATGTTACTGAATATATCTATATAAAGGAAGATTTGGACTATATTCTTCACTTTGCCTCTCCGGCCAGTCCCATTGATTACCAGAGATACCCAATTCAAACTCTTAAAGTGGGTTCTCTAGGGACACACAAAACCCTAGGACTGGCCAAAGAGAAAAGAGCGAAATACCTTCTTGCTTCTACTTCTGAGATTTATGGAGACCCTTTAGTTAATCCTCAGAAAGAAGATTACTGGGGAAATGTCAATCCTATTGGTAAACGGGGAGTCTATGACGAGGCTAAGAGATTTGCCGAAGCTTTGACTATGGCCTATCATTACTATCATAAAGTTGATACCAGGATCGCCCGTATATTCAACACTTATGGTCCCAGGATGAGAAAAAATGATGGAAGAGCTGTTCCTGCCTTTCTCAATCAGGCTCTAAAGGGTGAGCCTCTGACCGTCTTTGGCGATGGCTTTCAGACGAGGAGTTTTTGCTATGTCTCTGATTTAGTGGAAGGGATATATAGATTGATGAGGTGGGAGGGGAATGAGCCTATAAATTTGGGTAATCCCAATGAAATAACTATTCTAGATTTCGCCAGAAAAGTAGTTGAGCTCACTCATAGTAAAGGTGAGATAGTTTATAAAACTTTGCCAGAAGACGATCCCAGGGTTAGACGGCCCGATATAACCCGGGCCAGGGAACACCTGAAGTGGCAACCTAAAGTTAAGCTGGAGGAAGGCCTCAAGAGGACATTGGATTGGTTTAAGGGAATGAATAATAAAACAAAAGGAGAAAATAGCAATGATTGACAAAGAACTTTTAGATATTCTTGCCTGTCCCATCTGTAAAAGCGAGATTCACCTTAAAGATGACAGACTCATTTGCCAAAAATGCCGTAAATACTATCCTATCAGGGATGGAATCCCGGTGATGTTAATAGATGAGGCAAAAGACTTAAAATAACAGGTTAGCGATCGATTTAACCGAGAAGGGATATCTGTTTTTTATGGGAGAGGAGATTACGGGTGGAAAATAAAATAGCAGAGGAAATAAAACGGCACTTTGATGTGGTGGCGGAAGATTTAAAGGATGAGATTAAGCTAGTAGCTGAAGGATATAGTCTCTTAAATGAAAAAATAGATGAACTCCGCAAAGAGAAT
>CAZQMG010000185.1:0-2858 GCA_964594375.1 uncultured Clostridia bacterium
TCAAGTTGTGGGAAGAGTGGCGTTACCTAAAATTCAAAATTTTACCATTTAAACTTTAGCTAACACTTCTTTTTTCCCATTTTCCAAACTCTGTCAAATTTAGGAACTTAGACTTGACACAATGTGTATTTGGGAGGATTCTTATATAAAATCAAATTCGGGAGAGAAAAGTAGTTAGGCTATTTCACCTTAGGAGAAATATTGGATATAGATAGCTATTTCTCTTTCCTGCCATTGGATGTCTTCTTTTTTAAGGTCAGTAAATTCTGAGAGCCTTAAACCGGTATCTAAAAGAGTTCAGAGGACAAAATGTCCTCAATTTGCAAATAGGGATGTAGATAAAATGCGGGTTTGCGTTCAGGAGAAAGTGGTCAATGTCTTACTTTTACACAGAAGACAACAATTCCTTAGTGGCGGTAAAAGAAACTCGTTTTTGAAAATAGAAAAGCGGGGTGATTATCGGCTCTTAGATTTAAGGACAGCATTTACTTCTCTTACTATCTTAGTATAATCAAAAGGTTTGGATAGAATAAAATCTACTCCTTTCTCCTTCGTCTTGTTTCTAGTGGGAGCTACTGCCCAACCGGTAATCAGTCCTACGGGGACAGAAGGGTCTATTTCTTTTATTCTTTTGGCAAGCTCCCAGCCGGACATCTTCGGCATTCCGAGGTCAGTAAGAACTAAATCAAAATCACCCTTCTTGAATTCCTCTAGCCCCTCCTTACCAGCTTGTGCTAAAGTTACCCGATGACCCTCATCCTGAAAGATTCTTCCCAGGATATCTCTTACCCCTTCCTCGTCATCAATAATTAAAATGTTTCGGGAAGAAATCTTCTCTGGCTCTTCCAATTTTTTTTTCTTTGAAGAAACCTTTAGAGGAATAGGGATACTGATGGTAAAGGTAGTTCCTTTTCCTTCAATGCTTTCTACCTTAATCTTTCCGTGGTGGCGTGTGACGATCCCGTAAGAGGTCGAAAGACCAAGACCTGAAGCTTTTAGGTCCTTAGTGGTAAAGAAGGGATCAAAAATCTTATCCTTTATGCTATTAGGGATGCCCTGGCCAGTGTCAGTAAAGTAAAAAAAGGCTTCATTTTCCTTGGCTTCGGTTTTGATGGTAATTTCTCCTCCTTTGGGCATAGCCTCTAAGGAATTGAAGATGAGGTTAGTTAAAACCTCCATTAGCTCAGATCTATTTCCTAAAAGAGGGGGCAGTTTTCCTAACTTTTGTTTTATCCTGATGGTAGTTCCCTCAGCTTCCGCCTTGTCCTTCCAACGAGGAGAGGTGGAGGCGATGGCCTCTCTGACAATTTCATTTAAGTCAATTCTGGCAAAATTCTCGATTGACACTTCCCTGCGGGTGAACTGTTGCAGTCTTCTTGTAGTTTCTCCTCCCTCAGAAGCAGTTCGGGCAATAACCCTCAAGCGCTCTTTGATTTCCTCTACTTCATATCTTCTTATTCCTCTTTCTAAAAGCTGAGCATTTCCTAAAATGATGGCCAAAAGGTTATTAAAATCATGAGCCACTCCTCCAGCCATCTCTCCTAAAGCTCTGAGCCTTTCTGATTGGATGAGAGCCTCCTCGGATTTTTTGCGCTCGGTGATATCACGAGAAATACCCGTGGTACCTATTACCCCACCCCTCTCATTATGCCAAGGTATTTTGGTAGTGCTGAACCAACGTTCGGTTCCATCCACATGAGTAATCTTCTCCACCCTGTCGAGTAGCGGTCTATTAGATTTCATTACCCGATTATCATCGGCAAAACATCTTTTGGCTTCCTGTTCGGGAAAAAAGTCAAAGTCGGTTTTCCCAATCATTTCCTCAGGAGTGGTGCCTGAATGCTGAGCCTTTATTTTGTTTACCCTGATAAATCGATTTTTATCATTTTTAAAGTAGATGGAATCGGGAACATTGTTGATGAGCGCCTGCAGCAAGTTATGCTCCTTAAATAACATCTCCTCTGCCCGTTTGCGCTCGGTAATGTCTCTGACGACTCCAAAAAAGGCAATAGGTTTACCCTTAGGATCTTTTAGAACCGATGCGGTAAAACTGAAATAAACTTCCTTTGCGTCTCGCCTAACACCTGGTATCCCTATAGGTCCTGCGCTACCTTTCTCTATAACCTCTTTCATTAGCTCCATAACTTTTTCTATGTCTCCTGGTCTAATTGTTGGCATATTTACCACAGGAGTCCCTATAAGTTCTTCTTCCTTATAGCCAGATTGCTTTACAAAAGCTTTATTGACCAAAGTTATGTTTCCTTCGAGGTCGACCACTATAAGCCCATCGCCCATTGCATCGACGATTGCTGCTCTTTCCCTTATTGCTGCCGCTTCTGCTCGCTCCTCCTCGGCTCGCTTGAGCTCAGTGATGTCCCTGAGAGATGCAACGATATTCAAAGGTTTGCCTTTGGCGTCTTTAACTAGTGAGTAGGTAATGCTCACCGGAAGTTTCCTGCCATCTTTCGTGCCGAGCACTGTTTCGAGGGGCTCCACGTGGCCCTCTTCTATTAACTCTCCCAGAAGTTTCATGAATTTTTCAATGTCTTTTGGTTTAATGCTATCTCCAAGCTCATCAAAGCTTTTCCCAATTCTTTCTTCTGGTTTCCGGCCGAGCATTTTTGTGAATGCTGGGTTGACGGAGAGTATCACCCCATTGAGATCAAGCACTACCAACGCATCCGGCATTGCTTCAATAACCGCTGTACGCTGCTCCTCCGCTCGCCTGAGCTCAGTCATATCTCTTGCGACAGCAACTATCCCAGTCGGTTCTCCTTCGACATCTCTCATTAATGTAGCATTGAACATAATAGGGATTTCTCTTCCATCTTTTGTTATCTCGGTCATCTCAACATTTT
>CAZQMG010000186.1:0-2843 GCA_964594375.1 uncultured Clostridia bacterium
CTAGATTTCAGGCGTTATCTGCCTTCTCAGGAACGGGCTTCACGACGAGAGAAGCAGAACGGGTGGTGGGAAACAGAACCAGGCGCAGAATCGTGACCATTCTCATTATACTGGGAAATGCCGGCACGGTCACTGTAATTGCCACTTTAGTGGCATCTTTCACCCAAGTGAGCGGTTACACGTGGTTTTTCATTCGCCTGGCCATAATAATTGGAGGCATATTCGGCCTCTATCAACTAATTATAAGAAGCAATGTTGGCCGTCGGATTCCTGACTGGCTGCAAAGGCCAGTTATGAACCGAATTCTTAGGGGAGCTCCCGCTGTTGAGGAAATATTCCATGTGGAGAAGGACTGGGCTATTAGTCTTGTCACGATAAAAGGAAGCTCGAAGAGCATTGGCCAGTCTGTGGCTGATATCACCGCGGAAGGGGACATAGAAATCCTTGGTATAAACAGGGCCGGTACTTACCTAACCAGGCCGGATAGGGAGGAGAAAATCGCGGAAGGAGACCAGCTTCTGGTTTATGCGAATAGAAAATCTGTGAAGAGAGTCTTGGACTAATAACCTTGCCAAGAGGGAATACCGAAAAGGCGTTTGGATACTACGTGGCAACTATAGCGGTGAAAATGATACACCGAGGCGTTTTACAGTTCTTGGCGGGTGAATATGGAGCGATGTTGGCCAGGGCCTAATTCTGTGAAAAGCAACACACCCAACGTTATTTAGTAAGCGCATAATCTTTTGCAGTTATGCTCACGTCAGTGTGTTTTTACAGTTCTCCTTGGCCTCTTCCAACCTAGCGCCTCAAGAAGGTCTCCTACAGCGGTTTCACCATGGATAGGATGGCGAAGATCGAGGTCAGGGTTGACTCGATAGCGATTGCGCCTTCCCTCTCGTTTCTTGGTGATGTAGCCGGTATCCAATAAGTCGGCGATTATCTTTCTAGTCGCCCTTTCCGTGATGCCAACAGCATTGGCCAAGTCCAGGGCAGTTATTCGGGAGTGGTGAGCGATATAGCTCAGCACTAGGGCATGATTGGTAAGAAATGTCCACTCCGGCATGTTTCACCTCCTCTTTATTAAATTTTTATTAAAAATTTGCAAATTTCCCGCCAAAGGTCTTGACAAACAACATGCTAGCTGTATAATAATATTATACATGATTGATATTTCATTATTCAACTATCATGAGTTAAACATGGTGTTTAAATATTCATAATAACATTTTTATCAGAGGAATGAAAGCCCTATATTTAATTTTTTAAAAAAAGGAGGTGATTAAAGGTGCAAAAGAAGCCCACCGGCCCAAGCAAGCCCGGCCCCAAAAGGTAAGTAGGCCATAGCCCAAGAGCCCAGGGGTGGGAGGGGTGACTCTCCCACCCCTAATCTGGGATGGAGAATTCTCTCATTCTTGAGAAAGAAAAAAGGAGACGATAGTAGTAATTAGCCCAGAGGAGGTAAGTCAATAGTCATGGTAATTAAAATCAAAAAAGAGGTAGCCGAGCTGTGGTTAAGAGATGTCCCGCAAGACAAAGTATTTTGGTTTCATGATGGCAAAGTGGTCAAGAATTTAGATGAACTTGCCACAACACTTCGGGAAATGACAGAGGAAACATTTCAATACCATGCTACTGGAGACAAAAATGATTTCAGTAACTGGGTCAGGGATGTCGTCGGCGATGTAACCCTGGCTAATCAATTACAGAAGGCCACCATCCAGGCAACCGCTGCTCGCAAGGTGGAGACGAGGCTAAACTGGCTCAGGGCAAGACTATAATAGACTGTTATTGCGTATCAGTTACCTTCAAGTGGTAGCTGAGCTCACAATGAGGTAATGACACTCATAGTTCGAGGCAAAATACGTAGTGTTAGGCTACTCACGGCAGTTGTGGGTTTGGCCGTAGCCGCAGCATTAGCTGCAGCTACCGTGGTGGCAGCGATTTACGTGCCTCAGATAGCTATATGGGTGCCTATTATCACTTTGGGGCTGGCTCTAGCTTTGCAAAAATACACCGCCAGTTTTCTAGCTTACTTTGCCATCACCTTCTCCGGCATTTATGGCCTAGGAGATAGAATTCGCATTGCTAACGTAAAGGGCGATGTGCGAAGGGTGGGACTACTCCATACTACTCTAGAAGAGGTTGGAGAAGACGAAAAGCTAGGAGGTGAGCTCACTGGCAGGTTATTGCATGTGCCCAACATGCTGGTCCTAGACCAGCCTGTATTGAATTACTCGAAGGACTATTCGGTGCACTCTGAGGCTATTTCCTCTGACTATATGTTTGATGAAGTCCGTATCCCCCTCACCACTGATAGTAATGTGGAGAAAGCTAGTAAACTCCTGGAAAGTATCTTAAAGAGCCAGGACAAAGTCTATGTGAGAGAGGCTGGCCGAATATTCCAAAATGGCTACCCTCAGTTTCTGAACGAGGCCTCGAACGATCCTCGTGTCTTGATCCATATTGAACCAGAGCGCATCTGGATTAAGGGCAAGTTCGTGGCTCCATTGCGGGGTCGCAACGACTTGAGAAGCCGGATCCTGTTGCAGTTTCTCAAGGAAGTAAACACGCACTCCGATATAAAGCTGGCATAGGGGCTACACCGCAGACTCGGTAGCGTATAGTGTTCCTTACATTCTGCGACTCCTCTTTATTCTGGTTCGGGAATTTCTGTGGTATAATGTAAACATAGTATCAAATCAGGAGGTGGACGAGTATGGTCAAGATTGTCAAGATTAGCAAGGAGGAAGCAAACAGGCGTTTAGGGGATGTGCCGGATGAGAAACACTTCTGGTGTCATGATGGTAAACTTATTAAGAACCTCGGGGAGCTTGAAAAAGCTC
>CAZQMG010000187.1:0-2839 GCA_964594375.1 uncultured Clostridia bacterium
GAGGGAAAACCTCATGCACGGATTGATGAGGGGGCGCTGGAAATAGGGTATGGTTGAGATATTGTGACACTCCCAGAGGAAACGGGGAGAAACAGGGAACACAAACTTCGGCCTATAGCTACTACGCCTGTTGCTCTACTCTACCAAACTATTTTTTGAAAGAGTCTATCAAGTACGGGTTCAATACCTTAGGACCTAAAGAGAGGAAAGATAAATGGAGTACCGAAGAGTTATTCCCTGTTTGGATGTAAAAAATGGACGTTTAGTTAAAGGGGTAAATTTTGTGGATTTGAAGGATGTAGGTGATCCGGCACAGGTTGGTGCAGCCTACAGTCAGGCAGGTGCAGACGAATTAGTATTTCTTGATATTACTGCAACGCTTGAAAAGAGAAAAACATTGATCGATGTGGTAAAAAGAACAGTAAAAAATATTTTGGTTCCACTGACGGTGGGGGGAGGTATTAAGAGCATACAGGATATTGAAGACCTAACGGAGGTGGGTGTATCTAAAGTATCTATCAACACCGCTGCAGTCCAAAATCCAGAATTGGTTAAAGAAGCAGCAAAAGAATTCGGCAGCGAAAAAATCATCATTGCTATTGATACTCGCAGTTCCTCTCAAATTCCTTCAACTTTTGAAGTGTTGGTGAACGGTGGGACCAAGCCTACTGGAATTGACGCTGTTGAGTGGGCGCAAAGAGTTGAAGATTTGGGAGCTGGTGCCATCTTGCCCACAAGTATTGATACAGACGGCACTCAGGCTGGTTATGATATTGCCATGACCAGGGCAATAGCTGATGCGGTAAACTTACCTGTAATTGCCTCGGGTGGTGCCGGAACACTGGAGCACCTCTACCAGGCCATTACTGAAGGAAAGGCAGACGCTGTGCTTGTCGCCTCAATAGTACACTTCGGGAAATACACCATTGCTCAAATTAAAGAATACCTGGCCGGACGAGGAATTCCAGTAAGACTCTAGTACACTGAACGTACAATTTCTTCTGTTTTTCCGAATAATTATCCCTCGCTTATAATGAGATAACAAAAAGAGCAAGAAGGAGTAAATTGTATTTTATTCTCCACAATACCTACCAAATCTTGATTGAACAGAACTTTGAATATTTTAGATTCCATTCGCAATATCGAAGAATCGCCATGCCATTTATCAGGTAAGACTTTGAAGCTCACAAAAAAGTACGGGATTGGGAGGTAAACATGATAAGAGCGGTAATAATGGATGTAGATGGGGTGATTATAGATACTGAAGAAGCCAATGCTGTAGCCAGTATGCAGATGTTTAGAGAGCTTTATGGTCTTGAGGTAAAACCAGAGGATTTTGTGCCTTTCGTAGGTACAGGCTCAGCTCGATATGTGCAGGGGGTGGCAGAAAAGTACGGAATTGATATCGATGTGAATAAGGCTACTAAAAGGAGAGAAGAAAATTTTATTAAGAATCTCAATAAGCTGCGGTTATTTCCCGGAGTAAAGGATTTTATCAAGGAAGTAAAACAGGCTGGATTAATAATTGCTGTTGCCACCTCTTCCGATCACAGGAAATTCCAGGCAGCATCTAGACAGGCTGGACTTCTGGAGAAAGAGTTCGATGTGATTGTCACCGGAGATAAGGCGAAACACACAAAACCGCATCCGGAAATCTACCTTACTACCGTTAGGGAACTAGGGCTTAAACCATCGAATTGTCTGGTTATAGAAGATGCGATTACGGGTGTAGAGGCAGCAAATAGGGCAGGTATTTTCTGTGTGGCAGTTACTAACACTTTTTCGGAAAAAGCCCTCAGCAAAGCAGATTTAATTATCAGTAACCTTAATGAGTTGGATATAGAGAGGATAAGAAAAATTCGTAATTAATCTAATTATGGTTTATTTGACAAATCAGCTAACATTTCAAAGTTATGTGCTTTCTTCCCTTCTTTCCATATGTATCTCCATTCCCTCCTCTCCCAAGCATGTCTTTCTTCTTGGGGAAAAAGCGTGGGGAAGGTCTATCCCAGAACTTTGTGAGCCTCTTTTAATCTCTCCATTATTTTTATCTTCTGGGGACACTTTTCTTCACATTCGCCACATTCCACACAGGCGTCTGCTTGTTTCCTTTCATCCTTTTCACCTGATTCGAGGGTGCCCACCCCGATGTTCTGATACTGCTTGCGAGCCCATTCTCTTAAACCATACACAGTGTAGTAGTTTATTAACTTAAAGATTTCTGGAATAGCTACATTTTCAGGACATGGTTGACAGTATCCACAATTGGTACAGGGGATCTCTTCTTTCTTCTTTCTTTTTTCTATGAAATTTTCGATTATTTCAAGTTGTTTGCTGCTCAAAGGTTCAGATAGGCTTGCTGTCCTGGCGTTTTCCTCTACCATTTCCTTATTTTCCATACCTGAAAGAGCAAGGGATACATTCTTATTGGCAAAAACAAATCTTAAAGCTAGTGCTGGAGTACTCTTAACATCAGGACCTATTGCTTCCTTGAGGATGTCTGAAACAGCAAGACGACCACCTCCCACCGGACCCATTACTGCTACTCCCAGCCCTTTTCTTTTCGCATAAGCCATAGCCTTCTCATTGCTTCGGTCAAGAAGATTGTATTGGCAGAGAACCGATTCAAAGATACCTACGTCAATGATTCTTTTCATGACTTCAGGTTTATCGTGGAAGGAGAAGGATATATGTTTAATAAGCCCCTCCTCTTTTGCCTTTTGCGCTTCTTTGAGAAGGTTATGTTTCAGGACTATGTTCTTAAATCTATCCTCATTTAAGTCGTGAAAGTGGTAAAAATCGATATACTCTACCTTGAGTTTTTTGAGCTGTTCTTCCA
>CAZQMG010000188.1:0-2780 GCA_964594375.1 uncultured Clostridia bacterium
CCCTTAAGTATAAATTGAATTTTCTTTGCTGGGATAAAAGTCATTCTTAAACCTCGCTTAGGCAGAAAAATCTCTTACCTATCAGACTAATCCTCTTTCTAAACTTCCTGGGGATAACGTTTTAAGTTATCCCCAGTTTTAACTTCCCCAATACTTATTCTATCTCTGAATCGTGTTACTCGAAAGGAAGTATTCCCTCTTCTTCCAACTCTCGAGCACATTCTTCCTGAGCAGTGGCCATCTCCTCAGGTGTTATTGTCCCAGCAAATAGACCAGCTACATTGTCAAGATGAACGCTGGCAAGTCGAGGAGGACAGAGTTGATCGTAAGCAAATTGTAACCAGCTAGCTTTCGCTGCGTCTTTCAATTGTTTTTCTATAGCTGGATCATATGTACCTGGAGGCAGCTCTACACTAAATACTATTGGCTCACCCGTCTCCTTGGCAAATTTTATTATGTTCTCCGGGGTATACAACAGCCGAAATAGCTCTTTTGCCTCCTTTTTGCATTTACTTGCCTCTGATATGGCCCAACTACCTTGCACTCCTCCTAAAAGCATAGTTGGATCACCTTTACCTCCCGGAACGGTTGGAAATTTGATAATATCCAGAGGAAATTCCGGATAACTCGCCCTCAAAGCAGATACCATCCATGAACCTATAAGCCACATTGCTGCTTCGCCTACACTGAATAGTCTTTCGCCCTCTGAATAGCCTGCTCCTAAAAATCCTTTCTGAAAGGCACCTAGTTCGACCAGCTCCTGTGTCCTCTTTCCCGCTTCAACAAAGACAGGATCTTCAAAGCTGTAGCCAGGTTTACGATTTAGAGCTTTAGTGAATATCTCAGAACCACCAACTCTATCCACTAGATACATATAGTAGAAGGATAGTTCCCATTTCTCTTTGCCCCCCACTGTAATTGGGATTACACCATTGGTTTTGAAGGTCTCGATTGCCTCTTTAAATTCATCCCAGGTCCAAGGCTCTGTGGGCACTTCAACCCCACTTTCATCAAAGAGATCCGTATTGATAAAAAAATGCCCCGCCCAAAGGTGTGTTGGAACAGCATAAGCTCTGCCATAGAAGCTGCGCTGTGCAATCGGCGCGCGAGGAAGTACCTCAAGAGCCCAGGGTTCATTCAACAGTTCAGTTAAATCTAGCACACATCCTGCGTCGACATATGACTTAAGAATTCCTCCTCCCCAGGAAAACCATACATCGGGGGGAATCCCGGCAGCCATTGTTGACCTCAAACTGATTTTGAAATCCTCATCAATCATATCCAGTTTTTCTATTTCAACATAGGGATATTTTTTCTCAAATTCAGCTATAATGTAGTCATAATACGCAACCTGGGTTGGCTGTGCCGCTTGCGGTGACCACCACTCTAATTCCACCTTTTCCTGTGCCTGGACCCCCTGAGCAATTCCAAAACTCATTAATACTCCTACTATCACTATCAAACTTACTATTTTCTTCATTTCTCTTATCCTCCTTAAACTAGTTTGTTCCCTTAAAATAAGTTTCTCACCTCCTTCTCTGTCCTATTATTTCCTTTAATTATATGATTGTCTTCTGGCTAATTTTGTCAAAAATATGGATGCGATTTTCGTCAAATTTTATAAATATTTTCTCTCCTGTACGTCCTTCAAAGCTAGGACTAACCATAGCTGTAATTATATCACTTCCCGTTTCTAAATTAACATATCCAACATTTCCCATTTGTTGGAAGAAATAAACTTTGCTCTCCAAGAAGTCTCTTTGGGGTTCTAAAGAAACCAGCACATCCTCTGGTCTAACTCCCATTATTACTTCCGAGTCCCTGGTTTCTTCTTTTATTCTCTTGCTGAAATTACTGGGAAGCTTTACATGGAACTTGCCTATATTTAAGTAGGTCATGCTACCTTTTTCTACTAACCTGCATTCCAGGAAATTCATTTGCGGACTTCCAATAAATCCTGCAATAAATTTATTTGCTGGATGATCATATATTCTTCGAGGCGTGTCTATTTGGAGTGCTCTACCTCCTTCCATCGCCACCACTCTATCGGCCATTATCATTGCTTCTGCTTGGTCATGAGTTACATATACTGTTGTAGTTTTTAGCTTTTCCTGAAGTTTCTTAAGCTCGGCCCTCATGTTGATCCGCAAAACAGCATCCAAGTTAGATAATGGTTCATCTAATAAAAAAATGGAGGGATTTCTTATGATAGCCCTGCCTAAAGCTACTCTTTGTTGCTGGCCACCACTGAGTTCACCAGGCTTACGATTCAAAAGTTGCTCAAGAGCAAGGATTTCTGTCGTTTTCTTGACTCTTTTTTTTATCTCACTCTTCGTAATTCTATCTACCTTGAGACACAATGCCATATTATCGTAAACAGACATATGGGGATAAAGGGCATAATCTTGAAACACCATAGCAATGCCCCTTTCTTTAGGTGTAAGCCTATTTACAATTTTATTATCAAAGTAAATGCTACCACTGATAGGTTCCTCCAGGCCGGCAATGAGCCGTAAAGTGGTTGTCTTCCCACAGCCAGATGGTCCTAATAACACTACAAATTCTCCATCTTTTACTTTCATACTCAATTTTTCAACCGCTTTAGTGTTTCCAAAGTACTTACAAACATTCTCTAACCGAACCTCACCCATCTTTTATTATTCCCCTCCAGAGATTTTTTTTGTTTCTTGTTCATAACCTTTTGGTATAACACAGACGAACCCAAAAGGCTCTTTGTTAGGATTGATAAACTGGTGTTCTTCGTTAGGTGATATAAAAAC
>CAZQMG010000189.1:0-2765 GCA_964594375.1 uncultured Clostridia bacterium
CAGCCAACTTTCCAATCTCTTTCACTTTGAAATCTAATTCTTCTCCATTCAGGCAGTTTTTAAATATCCTCTTATCCTCCGGTATAGCTGCTACAACTTTATTTTTATCCATAAACGTTAAAAGAATTTCTTCAGTCTCCTGATCAACCTTATTTAACACGTAGTAGAATCTTTTATTGATCGCTTTTGCCATCTTACTTATCTTCCTGGCAAGTTTTACTGACTCCTGAGAGGGATCTATCACTATCAGAATAACATCACAACCTTTGTCTACTCCTCTACCAAGATGTTCAATTCCTGCATCTGTATCTGCAATAAGAAATTCATTATCTTCCAGTTCAATAACTTCCAGAAATTTTGAGGAAAGAGCATTAATAGGGCAGGCACACCCTTCTCCAAAATCGTAAATCTTCCCCATGGCTAAAAGCTTTATATTCTCTTTTTCAGATAGGTATTGTTTGGGTAACTCATCTACTTTCCATCCTTTTTGAAGAGTCTTAACCTGCTCAAATAGAACTTTTTTGCCTCCAAAGTAGTTCATAAAATCCTGCGGAAGATCCATTCCCAGTTGGCTGTGAAGTCCAAAGTTTGACTCATCAGTATCAATTACCAACACTTTATCTCCCCTTCGATTTATCTCTTTTGCAAGAAGAGTTGATATTGTGCTTTTTCCGCAGCCTCCTTTACCACACACAAGAATTTTCATCTTTTCATCTCCCTATAGATTTTTTTATTTTTACTCCAGTAAAACTTTAGAGTTTACAAAATCAATCTCTTTAATTTTAGCTTTTACCGATTCCTTTTCTCCAAATAATGTGGACAAAACAAGGTTTTTCCCGCTAACCCTTATAACCGCCACTTCCTCCAATAAATTTTTCTCCCCACTATCCTTCTTTATCCAAACACTTGCCATACACATTTTAGATATCTCCCTTCTATAGATTCTTTATTACCAGGGGCTTTACACTCCCTTCAAAGGTTTTTGCCCTTCTCCAATCATCTTTTTCTTTTTATTTGCATTGCAACCATTCTGGTTGTATGAGAACTTTGTCTAAAGGTCGCAGCCTTATAATCATTTTTGACATATGCTTGTAAATAAAGAAGGATTAAGCTCATATATAGGAGCTTTCGCTTTAAATACTTCAGCAAAGGAGGAAAGCTTAGGACTCATAATCCCACCCCCTTTGAGTTCAGCTATTAAAGAGCCTACCCTTTCTTCTAAACCTAACTTCTTACATATTCCTTTTATTTGGATTGCATTAACCTTACCATTTTTAGCCCTCTCTTCTAATTTTTTAACTAATGCTGGCATTTTCTCCCAGTTTGGCTCTCCCATCTTCTTGAATACTTCGGCTACAGCATAGCTCGTATTCCACTCTCCTGTTTTCTGGGCATTTTCCACTAAATATTTAATGACATTGGGCATCTTATATATCTCATCCGGATCAAGCAATAATATCTTGCTTTCCCAATCTAATGTTTCCCTGGTAGATCTTATAGGGATTAACAGCCTCCACCTATATCCTGTTAACAGAACATCTTCAGGATCATCATTGATTATTTTTTCTATCTCAGTATAAGAAATTCTACTTACTTTACGGATATAGGATAGAACCTTTGCTAATGGACGAACAATTTCATTATAACTAAGGAAGCTACTTAAGCTCTCTTCCAATTTATTCTTCCTCAAACTGGATAGCTTCATTGGGACAGCTTTCTGCGGCTTCTTTTATCTCTTCCTCAAATTCATTAAAATCAGTCCTCTCTTTTACTTTAGCTACATCATTAAGTTCAAAAATCTCAGGACAGGTATCCTCACAAAGCCCACACCCTGTGCAAGCATCCTCATTAATCCAGACCTTTGTGATTGCCATTATCTAAATCTCCTTTTCTACAGATTTCTTATGTTAAGGAAAAATTTTGTTGACTCTATGGGTAAAGTTAAATTCTATTTTGGTGCTTTAATATCCAAATCTTCTTGCTATTAGTAAATGAAATACAGGAGGTAAACTTTTTCCGGGATAATTTTTATAAACCGATAAAAATACTTCTTCAAAAAATGGAAATTGTCCTCCAAGCAAAACCGGCAAATAAAAGCCCGTAAACTGCTGAGACTAAGGTTAAAGTAAACGCTCTCTTAAACCCAAACTCTTTCCAAAGCATTCCCGTAGCAATCATGCAGGGAATTCCAATTGTAGTTGCTACGCCAAATGTATATATCTGAAGAGGCGATAAGACTGTTGCTATTTCGCTCCCCAGGACAGTGAAAAGCATTGCTATAGAAAGGTCTTTTTGTAAATAGGCAAAAGCCCACGGGATAATTGCTACCGCAGGTAATCCCAACCACCACATGATAGGAGAAAATGGTCCCACCACCGCCTTAGTAACACCTAAGGTATCTAATGCTGTATAAAATATTCCGCCTATAATCAGAAACGGTATAACTATGTAAATGAAAGTTTTCATTCTAATCCAACTCTTGGTAATAATGTTTTTAATTGAGGGTATTCTATAAGGTGGCAATTCAGGTAATTCATAAAGGACAGGTTTCTTTTCTATTCGCATAACTTTTTTCATCAAATAGCCAAAAATTAAAAAAGCAACGGTGAGAGAGATAAGAACAGAAGCTGCCAAAAGTTTACCGCCAAAATACCCGACTATCCCCATTACTATAGCAATCCGAGAAGAACAAGGAACCGCAGTGAAAAGAGATGCTGTATAAAACCTTTCTTTTCCCGAATCCAGAATTCTTGTAGCTCTAACAC
>CAZQMG010000190.1:0-2756 GCA_964594375.1 uncultured Clostridia bacterium
TATCCTAATGGTCTTTCTACCAGTCTTCCTCTTGATGTTCAAATAAAAGTGCTCAGAAGCATTAAGGGCCTGGAAAAGGTGGAGGTTGTGCGTCCGGGTTACGGCATTGAACATGATTATGTTGATCCTACCCACCTGAAACCTACTCTGGAGACAAAGTTGGTTAATGGTCTTTACTTTGCTGGCCAGATTAATGGAACCACCGGTTATGAGGAAGCGGCTGCTCAGGGACTTATGGCCGGAATTAATGCCGCTCTTAGGGTTAAAAGAGAGGAGCCTCTTATTTTAGATAGAGCAGAGGCTTACATCGGTGTCTTAGTTGATGACCTGGTGACCAGGGGAACCAACGAACCTTATCGTATGTTTACCTCCCGGGCCGAATATCGCCTTTTATTAAGAGAAGACAATGCAGACATCCGACTGCGTGAAAAGGGATACAGGGTAGGATTGGTAAGTAGCGAAGAACATCAGAAAGTCAAGAGGAAAGAAAAAATGGTTAAATTAGAGCTGGATAGGCTTGGCTCAAGTAAAATCTTTCCCACCGAGGAAGTAAATAAGAAGCTTCTCCAACTAGGTACAAAGCCGATAAAAGCTCCTATTAGCTTAAGGGGACTTCTCAGGCGCCCTGAGGTTACCTATGAAAAGCTGAAAATCCTGGATAAGGAGAGTTGTAAGGTGGAGAGAGAGATAGCTCGGCAAGTAGAAATTCAAATTATGTATGATGGATATATTGAAAGAGAGCTCCAGCAAGTAGAAAAATTCAAAAGGATGGAGAACTTGAAGATTCCTTCCAACTTCGATTTTCAAAGCATTCCCAGCCTTTCCTCAGAGATTAAAGAAAAACTCTCCAGAATAAAGCCACATTCACTGGGGCAGGCCTCCCGTATTTCTGGTGTCACTCCGGCTGCCATTTCTATTTTGATGATTTATCTGAAGAGGTGAATTTTAGGACAAAACTGCTATTATAAAGTAAAATAACTAAAAGAGAATTTAGATTGTCAGTATCGGATAAATATGCTAGAATAAGATAATTCGCAGGAAGCACAGGTAGTTTCTGTGAACAAAGATAGGAATGGTAATTCAAGGATGGGTGAAGATGAAAAAAGGGGCATAGGGTATTGCAAGTTAAGATTTTTATCACTTTAAAGAACGGTGTAGTCGATCCTCAAGGGATAACTATAAAAGGTGCTCTGGAGTTATTGGGTTATCAGGGTATAGCTAATATTCGATTGGGCAAGTATATCCAGATGGAGCTGAATTCGAAAAGCAGGGAAGAGGCGGAGAAAGATATAGAGGAGATGTGCGGCAAGCTTCTGGCAAATCCAGTTATTGAGAATTATAGATATGAAATAGAGAAGGACAGCGGATAGCGTGTAGCGTAGAGCGTATAGTGAATAGAAAACGACGGATAGCAAAATAGCATCGTTAGCGATTAGACTAACCGCTGAACACTAGAGAAAGCACCAAATACAGGATTCCTCGTTTGTGATTGCGAGCCGCGAAACAATTTCAATGAGATTGCCACGCTTACTTCCAGCAAGCTCGCAATGACGGAGAGAAAGACGGTTTCAGAAAAACTAAACGCTACCCCCTATACGCTAAACGCTAGATAAGGGGTTATGAATGAGATTTGGGGTGGTAGTCTTTCCTGGGTCTAATTGTGACTATGATTGTTATTATGTATTAAGAAATGTGCTGAAGAAAAAAGTTGATTTTATCTGGCATAAAGAAGAAAATTTAAGTGGTTATGATTGTCTTGTTTTACCGGGTGGCTTCTCTTACGGCGATTATCTGCGTACTGGAGCAATTGCTAGGTTTTCTCCTATAATGAAGTCAATAGAAAAATTTGCCAAAAAAGGAGGGCTTGTTATCGGTATTTGCAATGGCTTTCAGGTTTTTCTGGAAGCTGGGCTTCTGCCGGGAGCAATGCTCAGGAACAAGACCCTTAATTTTATTTGCAAGTTCGTGAATATTCGGGTAGAGAATAACAGTGTTCCTTACACCTATCTTTGCCAGCAGGGGCAGGTTTTAAGTATTCCCATTGCTCATATAGAAGGAAACTATTATGCAGATGATGAAACTATGAAGAGTCTGGAGGAGAATAATCAGATTGTTTTCAGGTATTGCGATGAAAGAGGAGAGCTTTCTGAGGATTCCAACCCTAATGGCTCAAAGGGCTCAATAGCTGGCATTTGTAACCGAGAAGGCAATATTCTTGGGATGATGCCTCATCCAGAAAGAGCGTCTGAGTCAATTCTTGGTTCAGATGATGGCAGACTTATTTTTGAATCAGTAATAAGAAAAAGAGAGCAAGAATTTTAATGGGGAGAATGGAATATGCTATCTATAAAGATTAACCAAATTCGTAAGAGAGATGGAAGAATAGTCGATTTTGCTCAGGAAAAGATTACCAGGGCTATTTGGGGTGCTGCACAGGCGGTAGGGGGAAAAGACAGGAAATTGGCCGAAAGATTATCCAATCGGGTGGTAGCTCTACTGGAGGAAAGATTCCTCCAGGAGATTCCTGGTGTGGAAGATGTTCAGGACTTAGTGGAAAAGGTCTTAATCGAGGAGGGACACGCCAGGACAGCCAAGGCTTATATCCTTTACCGAAAACAGCACGAGAGCCTTAGAAAAATTAAGACTACCTTCGTGGAAGTAGAAAAAATCGTGAGTGATTATCTTTCTCAGATAGACTGGCGAGTAAGAGAAAACAGTAACATAGGGTACTCTATGTCTGGACTTATGCTCCATGT
>CAZQMG010000191.1:0-2755 GCA_964594375.1 uncultured Clostridia bacterium
GATTTTAGCGTTAATATCTGGTGTTTTTCACATTTTCCACTATTGTGTTGTCATTGTGAGGCGAAGCCGAAGCAATCCCATGAGATTGCCACGCTTGCTTTCAGCAAGCTCGCAATGACGGAAAACAGGGATCTATACGCTAAACGCTATCCGCTATCTACTATTCCACCTACCTGCTCTACATCCTTATCGCCCCGTCCAGACAGATTAACCACCACGAGCTTATCCTTGGTCAACTCAGGCACCAGTTTGTTTAAATAGGCAATAGCATGGGCACTTTCCAGGGCAGGAATGATCCCCTCCAGTTCAGAAAGAGTTTGAAAGGCCTTGAGAGCTTCTTTGTCGGTGACGGTAACATATTTGGCTCTACCGGTTTTCTTAAGATAAGAATGTTCTGGTCCAACTCCTGGATAATCCAGACCAGCAGCCACTGAGTGAGTTAGGCTGATTTGTCCATATTTATCTTGCAGTAGATAGCTTTTAGCTCCATGCAGTATACCGATGTTTCCTCGAGCTAGAGTGGCTCCGTGTTTATCTTCTGAAAGACCTAATCCCCCTGCTTCCACTCCAATCAATTGCACAGCATCTTCCAGAAAAGGGTAAAAGAGTCCTAAAGAGTTACTACCTCCACCTACACAGGCTAGAAGATAGTCAGGCACTCTTTTCTCTTTGAGAAGAATTTGTTCTTTTGTTTCCTTGCCTATGACTGATTGAAAATCCCGCACCATCATAGGATAGGGGTGAGGCCCCACTACTGAGCCCAGAACATAATAGGTAGTCCTGACATTAGTTGCCCAGTCTCTAATAGTCTCGTTGATGGCGTCCTTTAAGGTACAGCTTCCTGAGGAAACAGGAATTACTTCTGCACCTAATAGCTCCATTCTAAATACATTAAGTCGCTGCCGCCTAATATCCTCTTCTCCCATATACACTCTACAGGGAAGGCCTAATACAGCGGCAGCCGTGGCCGTAGCTACTCCATGTTGACCAGCTCCAGTTTCAGCAATAATACGTTTCTTACCCATTTTTTTGGCTAAAAGTACCTGCCCCAGCGTGTTATTGATTTTATGGGCTCCAGTATGGGCTAAGTCTTCTCTTTTGAGATAAATCTTAGCTCCAGCTAAGCTTTTGGTTAGTCTTTCCGCAAAATAAAGTGGCGTGGGGCGGCCAGCATAATCGGCTAAGTATTTCTCTAATTTCTTATGAAAATCTTTATCTTTTTTTGCCTCTGAGTAAGCCTCTTCTAATTCTTTTAAAGCAGGCATCAGTGTCTCGGGGACAAACTTTCCTCCGAAGGCTCCAAAATGTCCTCTTTTATCGGGCAGACTATGATGCTCCATTCGTTTCTCTCACTATCCTGACAAAATTTATTAATTTCTCCATATTCTTTTTCCCTGGCCTTTCCTCTACTCCACTGCTTACATCTATTCCATAAGGCTCTACTTCACTTATTGCCTCTCTTATATTCTCAGGATTTAATCCACCTGAGAGAATAATAGGTAATCCAAATTCTTTAATCTCTTTGGCTATACACCAGTCAAAGGTCTTTCCTGTGCCGCCATACTTAGAAGGAGAATAAGTATCAAGAAGATAAGCATCCACTTTGTCCTTGTACTGGACGGCCTTTTCTAATATGTCTTTATTCTCGATTCGTAAAGCCTTAACTATCTTTTGCTTGAATCCCTCACAGTAAGAGGGAGATTCTTCCCCATGGAATTGCAAAGTAGTCAAACCACAGCTCTCGGTTATCTCTTCTACCTTTTTTCTATCCTCGTTAACAAAGACTCCCACGCTGGAGATAAAAGGAGGGAGAAGTTCAATAATTCCCTGAACTATTTCAGGCTTTACTCTTCTGGGGCTGTCAGCAAAAATAAAGCCGAGGGCATCCACTTTTAGATTTATCGCCCAGAGAGCATCTTCTTTGTTAGTTATACCACATATTTTGATTTTAATCATTGTCTCAAAAGTTCTTTTAGTTTTTCTCCCACATTTTTACTTTTCAATAGAGCCTCTCCTATCAAAAAGGCATCTACTCCCGCCTCTTGGAGCCTATGGATATCTTCCCCATTGTTAATTCCACTTTCACTGACTACTATTTTATCCAAAGGTATCTTCTTTATAAGATTGAAACTCATCTTTAAATCTACCTTAAAATTCTCCAGATTCCTATTATTAATACCCACAATTTCAAAAGGAAGGTCTTTAATTTTTCTCCATTCTTCTTCAGTATGGATTTCTACCAGGCAGTCCAAATCTAGCCGCCAGGCTAAATCCAGGTATTTTTTTAACTCTTCTTTATCTAATATGCGAGCAATTAAGAGTAGAGCATCCGCTCCCCCGGTTCTAGCCTCATAAATCTGATACTCATCCAGTATAAACTCTTTTGCCAGAATGGGAAGGGAAGAGGCTTTCCTCGCCTTCTCTAAATCTTTAAGCTCTCCCCTAAAGAACTTCTGGTCAGTCAAAATAGATAGAGCTGAGGCACCATTTTTCTCATAAATTCTGACCAGTTTCTCTAAACTAAAATCTTCAATTATAACTCCAGCCGAAGGGGAGGCTTTTTTAATCTCAGCGATAATACTAATTCTTCCCGAAGAAGAGATAGCTTTCCTGAAGTTCCTGGCGGGAGCAGAAGCGGCTAGCTTCGATTTCAGAAAAGCTAATGGGATTTCTTTTTTTCGTTCAGCAACCTCTTTAAGCTTATTATTTACTATCTCATCTAAGATCAAAATATGCCTCAGGACAATTTTCTTCC
>CAZQMG010000192.1:0-2750 GCA_964594375.1 uncultured Clostridia bacterium
CCATCTCATCCGCCTTATGTAGTTTATTTATCCTATTTATCAACTCATCGTCTTCAGCATTAAATCTTATTTTAAGCTCAGCTTCCTTGTCAAGTGACGTTAATGATTTAATACTTAATAGCTTTATAAGTCCTTCAAACTCTACTTGCACCTTTTTGCCCCCCTACCTATATCAACCGTCTTTATTTCCACTATTTATTATCTCCTCAAATGATTTTACACCTGTAGCCCAACCACAAAAACAGCACTCATATTCTATAACCTTGCCTGTCTTCTCATCCCTTATTTCTTTTAAATGGGGAGCATGACAATTTCCGCAAATCATTTATTTCTCCTCTCACTCGATAATCTTATCCAGCAATAGCATAATGACCACCACGACCATAGGGAATAGAATGAAGATTATGGCACAGACTAGGAAGATTATCTCTATTATGGTTATTCCGGATGTTATGTGCATATTTCCTCTCCCCAATATTGCCTAATTATCATCTGTAATCTAGCTGCGAATTCCTTCAATTTTTCGTATTGTATAGGCTCGAATTTCTTCCAGTATCCCAAATACTTGTTCTGCTCTGCCAGAAATTCCTGCGCAGCCAATATTTTAAGATATAACTTTTGAGAAAGAGCTTTTGGCCTCTCGGATAAATCATAGAATCCTTTTGGCATTATGTTACCTCTTTACCAACTTTTTAAATTTCCTCTCACTCAATAATCCCTCACCATAACAAACTTTACAATATTCAAATTGATTCTCTTGATTTTCGCCCCAACCCGAACCATTACAAGCAGGACAAAGATAGAATCCCTTTACCTTCTTCCCTTTTTCCAATTTTTCTATTATTTCTAATTTAGTCGCTATATCTCCTAACCCTTTTAAGACTATCTTTTCTTTTTTCATTTACACTACCTCTTCTGGATAGTTGTCTTTGTCTAACACTTTTATTTCCTCTTACTATTGTCTTTATTTCCACTATTTACCCACTTTCTCCTTATAAGCCCTTATTACCGCTATTGCTCCGTCCTCATTCACTCTTGTAAGGAACTCCCCTAGTTTATCAATAGAAATCCTTCCCCCGTCACACTCAAGCCAGCCTTCGTGAACTCCGCAGGGGAATGGTGGGTCTTGCTCCTTCAGAAAATCTAGAAAACTTTCTACTAATATCAATATTTACTTTCTCCTTTTCTAATCCACTTATTAAGTTTTTCTAGTTCTTGTTTGTAAAACTTTATTTCTCTCTCTCGACTTCTAATTACAAAAGTTGCAATTATAAACATTCCTGCTAGTCCAGTAGTCAAACCCATAATAAATTCCATTATTTATCTCCTTTCATATCACCGACTCGTCAGGCGTACTTGCTGACAAAGCCGTCAAATATTCCATTGCCAAACCATCCCTGACCTCCTGGCTTAGCCTCTCCTCTGGGTCGATATCGGCTAAATTTCTTATTCTTTCCAATTCATCTTCAAGTAATCTATATACCTCTAACGGAAGTTTACACGTGAAACGTTCCCAACTATCCCCCATCCTTCACCTCCATTGTATCTTTTTTGGTGAGATTGTCAAGTTTTATTCATTTTTCTGACGCTTTTACCTTTCCATCTACCTTAGTCATAAAGGCAGCCACCACTTTATCAATTTTATTTAAACTACCAGAGACAAATTGTCCACCTCTTATTGCTTGTTCTGTTTTACCTGTTTTGTAATTCACATAATCTGCGTCTTTATTTGAGAACCAACATAAAGCCTTAAAATGTTCTGTACCTCCACGCACCAAACAACTTGAATACTTTTTATCTGCTATTTGCTCACATTTAGCATGTTTTTTCTTTCCTAATCTTTGTCTCATTATATCCTCCCTTCATTTTATACAAATCCTCCCTGTGCAGATAGGGCTTTATCACGAAATGCGCCCGCTGATGGTCTGGTCTGCAAACTGAGATTTCATTGTCAGGCACGCACT
Organism: uncultured Clostridia bacterium; assembly: GCA_964594375.1. Classification (GTDB taxonomy): domain Bacteria; phylum Aerophobota; class Aerophobia; order Aerophobales; family AE-B3A; genus AE-B3A. The sequence continues at coordinate 1,965 of CAZQMG010000192.1, forward strand.
TCCCACCTTGCGATTTATATAAGATTTCGTGGACTTCCCAAGCTTTTACTTTCCCTCTCCCCTCGGCTAGGCACACTTCGCAATACCTGTGCTTCTGCCAGTATAATTTTTGAGCCTTGCGGTCAGATTGACGCTACTTCAGCCATTTTTTCACGGCGCTATTCCCTTTTCCCACTCCCCGCCATCCTCTATATCTATAAGCCACTGATCCATATGGTTTGGAATAAAAATAACCCCGCAGGGGCAACAAAAATTAAAGATTCAGACGACGAAATCCGTGCTAATTTTGCCGCAATCGAAACAGTATTAGGCACGAATATCACGGCTGGCCCGACTACTATTCAGGATGCAATTCTGGGAGATGGCACAAAAGGAAGACAATTGAGGGGGATTAATTGTACAATAGATAACGGTGCTAATGCCGCGACTCTAAAATGTACTGTTTATTCTCGTTGGAATGGCGATACAATAGCCGAGACAGATAATATTGCTAAAGATGCAACCACTGGGGATTTCAGCCTGACCGCAACGGGAAAATTTCTAAATATAGAGGCTTCTGGTCTGACTGGAAATGTTATATGGGCTCTCGGCTCTCTTCAGAGCAATGCCTCAGGAACAGTTCTAACTGCTCTAGCTTTTGCTACCACTAACGACATACAGATAAGGGTATATAATGCTTCTACGGCTGCTCAGCAGGACTTAACGACTTTGGTAGATACAGGTATTATAATTATAGAAATCCTGTATATAACAGACGCATAAAGGACAAAAATGGCACTTGACGTA
>CAZQMG010000193.1:0-2720 GCA_964594375.1 uncultured Clostridia bacterium
TTCTCTCACCTATCTCCATTAGCTTATCGGTAAAATCCAGACCTGTTACTAAGTTAAGTATAGTCGGATCCGGCTTATCGCTGAATCCCAAAGCTCTCCTCACCACCGTACATATACCTAGAGAATCAATATAGGCTCTGGTATCCTGAATGCTCTTTATCAGCTTACCTTTACCCCTAAGGGCAAATCTATCATACTCTTCACTCAGTAGTTCGTCCCTGATTGACCAGCCGCCTACATTATGGCAGGCACCCCGGGAGGAGGTACCATAGGTAAGCCCCATTCCGTAGAACCCTCTAGGATCGTAGGCAGCGAAGGGCATTCCCTTAACCTGCATCATATACTGCTCTGAGCCAGGGATTTCAGCGGCTATTCCCCGAAATCCCCCAGCTAGTATATCACCAACTTTCTTTCGTTTGGCTATGAGCTCAATAGCTTCCAATACAGCCTCAGAACTCCCAAAAATCAACTTCAGTCCCCCAGTATCCTCCGCAGTAATCATTCCTCTCTCATAGAGTTCCATAGCAAAACCAATTATGTTGCCGGTAGATATCGTATCCATACCATACTCATCACATAATAGATTAGTAGATAGAATTCCATTAAAGTCTGATACCCCACACTGAGCACCCAGGGCCCATATAGTTTCATATTCTGGAGCTACTGTCCATCCTTGAAATCTGCCAGTCTTCACCTGACACACCTGTAAGCAGGCTACGGGACACTTAAAGCAGGCCCGATTTTTGACAAAAAAGTTTTTTTTCATAAAGCGAGCATCAATCTTATCGATTTCACTAAATACGGCAGTTTGAAAGTTTCTTACTGGATAACAGCCCAGCTCATTTATCGACTCGGTATAGATTGGTCTTCCATAATCAGCTAAGTCTTGGCAGGCCTTCCTCACCTCACCAGGCTTAATCCTTTTTTTAAGTTCAACTAGATTAGCATAATTTAACTTACCTTGCCCTTTAACTACTATAGCTTTAAGATTTTTGGAAGCCATGACTGCACCAGCGCCTCCCCGGCCAAAGCTTCTGCCATCCACTCTAATGCAGGAGAAGGCTACTTTTTCTTCCGCCGCCGGGCCCACACTCATTACTCCGGCTTTGGAGCCACTGATTTCCTCTCTAAGAATTTTATCAACCTCACCAGTTGTCTTACCCCAGAGTTTAGCAGCATCCTTAATTTCCACCTTATCATCATTGATGAATACATAAACAGGTTTTGAAGCTCTACCTTCTATAATTAAGCCGTCATAACCGGCAAACTTGAGCTGTGGCCCGAAATCTCCTCCCGCATTGGAACAAAGATATATCCCGGTCTCAGGTGATTTGGTGGCACATTGAAACTTAGTACTGGCAGGAACAACAGTACCGGTTAAAGGGCCGGTCATAAAGATCAGTTTATTCGCCTCATCCAGTGGTCTAACCTCAGGAGCAATCTCCTCAAAATAAATTCTAGCGGCTACTCCTCTTCCCCCTAAGAACTTCTCAAAAACTTCTCTATCTATATGCTGTGTAGAACTATTTTTGCCAGTCAAATTGACTCGCAAGACCTTTCTGGTACATCCTCCTGTTTCTCCCATAATTATCTCCTCCAACATTTTTTAGGCTCAGAGTGGAAAGCTCACCGGTTGACCGGTTTGAATTGACTTATTAGCAGCCATTACAGCTTCGACGACTTTCTTGCCATCTTTTCCAGTGATCAATGGCTGGACATCTCTTTTTATAACATCGACAAAATGCCTGAGTTCATCTATATAGGCATCTTTGAATCTATTTCGCCAGCTATTATATATTGAACTCACAGCACCGCCTGCTTTGTTACATATTATCACCTCATTATTCCTAATTCCCCCCACAAACATCACTCCTTCCGTCCCCAGCACTTCCATTCTTGCATCGTAACCATAGCCTACCGGACACCCTATATCAAGTATTCCTAGCCCGCTATTTCCGAATTGCACAGTCACCACAGCGTGATCGTAGAAATCTGGATATTTCTTTTTTATCTGAGGACATTTGTAATTTCCCGCAAAAGCATAAATTTTCTCAAATTCACTTTCGGCAAACCATCTTAGAGTATCAAAATCATGACTTCCTACCTCTGCAAGCATTCCACTACTCTTTTTTATATCCCAGGCCCACTCTGGTGGCAAACCAGGCCCGCGGCCAGTTGATTTAATCAATAAAGGCTCTCCTACAGCACCTTGCTTTACTTTTTTCTTGGCCTCTAAAAAGCTCCTGTCAAACCGCCTCATAAAACCAATCTGTAATTTTACCTTAGCTCTTTTTGCCTCTTGAATCATGCTATCTGCCTCTTTCAAATTAAGTGCCATTGGCTTTTCACAGAAAATGTGCTTTCCGGCTTTAGCTGCACTAACTGCAATAGCCTTATGAGTGAAGGTAGGAGTGGTAATAATTATAGCGTCAAATTTCCCCCAGTCTAGCGCCTCTTTGTAATCCTTAAAAGACATTTTGAGTTCAAATTCTTTTGCTAATCTCCTGGCAGCTTCTTCCTCTTTGTCAACAACAGTTACCAGTTCAGCGTCTGGGATATTATTTCTTAAGCTTAAAGTATGGACTTTCCCTGCTCTTCCAGCTCCTACAAGACATATCCTTAGCTTTTCCATCTTCTTCTCCTTCGCTCTTTTAAACTAAATAGGCTTCTAGGGTTGAGTCCTTGAAATTTTTACTAGCTCATTAAATGACTTCTCTTGT
>CAZQMG010000194.1:0-2715 GCA_964594375.1 uncultured Clostridia bacterium
GCGGGTGATTCTTTTCAGTCGCTCTTGGTCTATCCTCAGTTTCTGAGAGAGTTGCAGGGGAGAAATCTGTGACTCCTCGAGTAGTATTCTGAGAATCATGCCCCGAATCTGTCGGTCGGAGCCTTGAAATGAAGACTCCCTCTGATAACGGATACTCTTGCGATCCGAGTTCCGAAACTTCTTCTTCTCCATGACTCCGTAATCCATGAGTGCATAGTACCACATGCGCGGATTGGACCTGTCGAGGGTCGCTGCAACAAGAGGATAGATTTCTTTGTCTCTGATATTAGTTCTCTCATGAAAAGAGAAGTGAAAAAAGGGGGTTCCTATTTAAGTTAGCACATAGCTTAACTTTGGTCAACTGGCACTATTTATCGCAATCCCTTTTCGATCAGGTCTGAGTCAAGTCCAATTATAGGAACATAATTTTTGACAAAAAAAATTAAATGTATTATTATGGAACTAGTTCGATAAACCTAGTTTTCCTTCGTACAGAAAAGATACATAATTTAACAGTGAAAAAAATACTAATTTAATCAGTTCGATATTCAGGAGATGAAGGCATGAGCATTACTATTCGTGACGTGGCTAAGTTAGCTGAGGTTTCTGTATCTACAGTTTCGCTAGTATTTAATGATAAAGGTTATGTTTCTTTCAAGACTAAAGCTAAAGTCCTTGAAGCAGCAAAAAAACTTAGCTATGCCCCAAGTATGATCGCCAAGAAGTTCGCCACTGGAAAGACCAACACCGTGGGGTTTCTTGCATTCATCAGCCATGAACATCCCTTAGGTGGATTTTACATGCCCGTTATCTTAGGTGTCATAGATGCACTTGGGAAGACAGAGTATGCCTTTCAGCTGGATATAAAGGGAGAAGAGGAAGAAGGTGTTTTAAGTAAGAAGGAAATTCTTGCGCGCATTCCCAAACAAAAAATGCTGGATGGTTTATTAATCCTATCATATTGGCCACTCTCCTTTGAGGACATTTCTAACCTTCTCCAACTGAAATTTCCCTTTGTTATTATCGGTGGCAGCGTTCCTGAGCATCAAGTAAACTGTGTAGAAGTTGACAACTTTGCTGGAGCATGTAAGGCAGTTGAGTATTTAATCAAACTCGGACATAAAAGAATTGGGCATATTTCGGGTCCCGTGGATCAAAAAAATGCTCAAGATAGGCTAACAGGTTATATTGAAACACTGCGCCAATACAATGTTCCCCTTGATGAAGACTTAATCTATCATGGTGACTTTCACAAGAAAAGTGGCTATAAAGGAATGAAGAAGTTGTTGAGTCTATCTTCGCCTCCATCTGCTGCCTTCATTGCCAACGACAATATGTGCTTGGCAGCGATGAGAGCTATTAAGGAGAAAAGATTGTCCATTCCTAAAGATATCTCTATAATTGGATTTGATGATATTGAAACCGCCGCTCATACAACTCCATCTCTGACTACAATTCGTCAACCAAGATATACCTGGGGACAAAAAGCTACAGAGCTGCTTCTTGAGACAATGAAAAATGCGGATAACCAGAACTCAAAAAGAATAGTGTTAGACACAGAGCTAGTAATCAGAGAATCTTGCAATCATTAAAATACAAAAAATGAGAACTCTGGGTATGCATAAACCCAGAAAAATAGAATCGCTCACCTTTTTCTCTCATTTTATTCCATTTTTACCCTGAGGACCCCAAAATAGCACCAACTTTCAATTTTTCTGGCTAATGACAAAGGGGGGCGACAAAATTCTAAAATGGAGTATAATTAACACAATAGTTTTATTATTGAATAAATGTTCACAATAGGGAGTAAGAATGTTGCGTGATGATTCTTCGAGCATTGACTTTCTTACCAGAGTTGCCTGGCTTTATCATAAGGAGGGGATGACCCAGGATAAGATAGCTTCAAAGCTAAATATCTCAAGATCCAAGGTCGTTCGATTATTAAAGAAGGCAGAGAAAAATGGCATTGTTCATGTTCATATTCTAAGTCCTCTGTGCAATTGTCTTCAAATAGAACAAAAACTCACCTCGATCTTTAACCTCCAGGATGCGATGGTTGTTCCAACCGGCCAGGAAGAAAATATCAGACAGACCTTAGGTAAGGCTGCTGCTCAGTATCTTGAGAGGCATCTTAAAAATGAGGACTTACTTGCCGTAGGATGGGGAAGAACTATCTTTGAGATAGCCAATTTCATCAGGCCTAATAACATCAAGAATTTGAGGGTAGTAACCCTTCATGGGGGCCTTACTACTTCTCTTTATTTAAATCCCTATGATATTGGAGGGAAATTGGCCTCCATCTTTGATGGGGAGTGTTATTACATCCATGCTCCCCATGTTGCAGCTTCAGAGGAGCTATGCAGGTCCCTTAAATCCGATTCAATGATAAAGCAGACTTTAGAGATGGCAAAGCTTGCCTCTTGTTATCTGGTTGGCATAGGGGAGACATCCGTAGATTCTACCTTGGCTAAGATGGGATATATCAATCCGACGGAAATGGAAAGGCTTCGTCAACAAGGGGGAGTGGGAAATATCCTTGGTCAATTCTTTAACATAAAAGGCGAGGCAATAGATTGTGATTTGCATAGACGAATTGTCGCCCTTTCTTTGAAGGATTTAAAGAAGATGAAAAATGTAATTGGAATTGCTGGAGGAAAGGGTAAGATAAAGGCCATCTTAGGTGCTTTATGCGGAGGATATATAAAGATTTTAATT
>CAZQMG010000195.1:0-2710 GCA_964594375.1 uncultured Clostridia bacterium
TTGTTCATAGATAATAAAGAGGACCTCTTTTATGAACTCTCCTCTCCTTTAGATGTCTGGATGAGCCATGCAGACCAGGTGACTCTTCTTCCTTCTGGATTTGAAATCATTGCTCATACCCATAATTGCCCTATAGCCAGTATGAGAGATAAAAAGCGAAAATTCTACGGAGTCCAATTCCATCCGGAGGTTGTCCACACTCCACAAGGGAAAAGAATAATTGAAAACTACCTTTTTAGAATATGCGGCTGTTCTAAAGGATGGACAATGAGTTCCTTTATTGATTATTCAGTTGATGAGATAAGAAAGAAAGTAAAGGGAGGAAAGGTAGTCTGTGCTTTAAGCGGAGGAGTTGATTCATCAGTAACAGCTACTTTGGTAAATAAAGCCATCGGAGACAAATTAGGATGTATATTTGTTAATAATGGGCTTTTACGCCAAGGGGAGACAGAGGAAGTGAAAAAGACTTTTCTGGAGCACTCCCATTTGAATCTTCGTTGTGTCCAGGCAGAAGAGAGATTCCTGAAGAAATTAGCTGGAGTAATCGACCCGGAAAAGAAAAGAAAGCTCATTGGTGAGGAGTTTATCAGTATTTTTACAGAAGAGGCCAGGAAATTTGGCCGAGTAGATTTTCTTGCTCAGGGGACTCTTTATCCGGATGTTATTGAAAGCGTTTCCGTTCGAGGAGAGCCTTCAGCTACTATCAAGAGTCATCATAATGTGGGCGGACTACCGGAAAAACTCCATTTTAAATTAATTGAACCCTTAAGAGATTTGTTCAAAGATGAGGTGAGAGTTCTGGGGAGGGAACTGGGTCTGCCAGAGGCAATATTAAAGAGGCAGCCTTTTCCTGGGCCAGGTTTGGCGGTGAGAATCATAGGGGAGGTTACTAAGGAACGTCTGGCAATTCTTCGCCAGGCAGATTTAAGAATTGCCGAAGAGATGAGAAATTATGAGCGATTTCCAGAAATATGGCAGTCATTCGCTGTTTTGCTTCCTATAAAAAGTGTAGGAGTTATGGGTGACGAACGTACCTATGAGCATACCATTGCTTTGAGAATTGTCACCAGTATAGACGGAATGACGGCTGACTGGGCCAGAATTCCTTATGAGATTTTAGGAAAAATTTCAAATAGGATTATTAATGAAGTAAAGGGAGTAAACAGAGTAGTCTATGATATTAGCTCCAAGCCCCCCAGTACTATTGAGTGGGAATGAAAATGAGCTATTTTCTGGGAATAGATCTGGGCACCTCCAGCGTAAAGATAGTTTTGGTAAATGGAGAGGGCGGAGTCATCGCCACTTCTTCCGAAGGATACCGCACTTATTCTCCTCATCCTGGATGGGCTGAGCAAGAACCAGAGGAATGGTGGAAGGCGACTGTTAGAGCAATAAATAGAGTTATTAACCAGACTCATATAGACCTAGAGCAAATTCGGGGGGTAGGGCTTTCCGGGCAAACACACGGGGCAGTCATTTTAGACAAAAATCTCCTCCCTTTACGAAAAGCCATTATCTGGATGGACAAAAGGAGTATTTCGCAAGTCCATGGGCTGGAGGAGAGAATGGGAGGAAGGCTCCCTCGAGTTACTGGCCTTCCTGTATCTTGTGGTTTTATGGCTCCTTCTCTTCTCTGGATTAAGGAAAACCAACCTTCCCTTTGGAAGAGGATATATAAAGTCCTTCTTCCCAAGGACTATCTTAGATTAAAACTAACCGGGGTAGCAGCCTCGGATGTTACCGATGCAGGAGGAACTCTTCTTCTCGATACTGCTAAAAGGAAGTGGTCAAGGGAAATTATTGATGAGCTAAATATTCCTTATGCTTTTTTTCCTTCGCTCTATGAATCATCCCAAATCAGTGGACAAGTTACTGGGAAAGCAGCCAAAGAGATTTCTCTTAAAGAAAAAACACCGGTCCTTGCCGGAGGGGCAGACCAGGTAATGGCGGCCATAGGAAATGGAGTTGTTGCAGAGGGAAGGATAGCTTCCAGTATTGGGACCGGGGCTCTTTTGACAACGTGCACTGACCATCCCATCATCAAACCCGATAGAGTTCTCCATGCCATTCCTCACGCTCTTCCTGGAAAATGGATTCTTATGGGAGCGATTCTAGCGGGAGGCTCCTGCCTTGATTGGTTTTTTGACCAGATTATTCTGGAAGGAGAAATCTCTTCCCAATCGAATTCTCGTCGGTTTATTTCCTCGAGTATTTCTTCTACCTCAGCTGCCTCAAAGGGCCTCTTATTTCTTCCCTATCTGGGAGGGGAAAGAACACCTTACCTTGATCCTCAGGCACGAGGAGCTTTCATAGGTCTCAGTTTTCACCACTCACAAAAAGATTTACTCAGAGCAATAATGGAAGGAGTAGTCTTTGCTTTAAGAGACTGCCTGGAGGAGTTTAAAAGAGCAGGAATAAAGCCTTCTTATATCACTGCCGGCGGAGGAGGAGCCAGGAGTAAAGTATGGCGGCAAATCCAGGCAGACATATTTAATTTACCCGTCTTTACTGCTAATACTAAGGAGAGTTCTGCTTATGGGGCCTGTCTGATAGCTGCTGTAGGAACAGGTGTTTTTCCCACAACAGAGAAAGCGTGCCAGGAGTGGATAAGAAAAGAGAATGAGACTATTCCTAATCCAGAAGAGGTAGAAGTATATGAAAAAATTTATCAGGTTTACCATAACTTATATCCTAAATTAAGAGAAGATTT
>CAZQMG010000196.1:0-2671 GCA_964594375.1 uncultured Clostridia bacterium
TATCTCATCAAAGAGGATAACTGAATAAGGTCTCCTTCTTACTGGCTCGCTGAGCTGGCCTCCTTCTTCATAACCAACATATCCTGGAGGTGCGCCAATAAGCCGGGAAACAGTATGTCTTTCTGTGTATTCGCCCATGTCAATTCTAATCACAGCTTCTTCATCATCAAAAAGGAATTCTGCCAGGGCTCGGGCAAGCTCTGTTTTTCCTACCCCGGTGGGACCCATAAAAATGAAAGAGCCCAGCGGACGCCTGGGGTCCTGGAGCCCAGTACGGCTCCTCCTTATAGCATTAGAAACAACTTCTATGGCTCTATCCTGGCCTATCACTCGCTCTCTTAACCTCTCCTCCATCCGAGAGAGCTTATCCTTTTCTCCTTCTATAAGTCTTGAGGTGGGTATGCCTGTCCATTTTGAAACCACCTCTGCAATATCCTCTTCATCTATCTCCTCTTTTAGCATCTTTTGATTCTTTTGCAGCAGAGCTAATCTCTTATTCTCTTCCTTTAGTGATTTCTCCAATTCTATAAGAGTGCCATAACGAAGTTCTGCCGCTATTTCCAGTCTGCCTTCTCGTTCAGCTTTTTCTGATTCAATCCTTGCTTTCTCTATCTTTTCTTTGGCCGCACGGATTTTCTGAATAATAGCTTTTTCATCATTCCAGTGCGATTTTAGCTCATCACTTTTTTCTCTCAGATTAGCTAACTCTCTTTCCAATTCCGCTCTTCTGGCCTCAGATTCCGCATCTTTTTCCTTTTTTAAAGCCTCTTTTTCAATCTGTAATTGAGTTATTCTTCGCTCTACTTCATCTATTTCAGTGGGGCGACTATCCATCTCCATGCGAAGTCCAGCCGCAGCTTCATCAATAAGGTCTATAGCTTTGTCGGGAAGAAACCGCTCACTTATATAGCGATGAGATAACCTGGCAGCAGCAATAATAGCTGAGTCTTTGATTCTTACTCCGTGGTGAACTTCGTAGCGTTCCTTTAAACCACGTAGAATAGCTATGGTATCTTCAACAGAAGGTTCTTCAATATAAATAGGCTGAAACCGTCTTTCCAGAGCAGCATCCTTTTCTATATTCTTTCGGTACTCGTCCAGAGTAGTAGCACCAACGGCCCTTAGTTCTCCTCTAGCCAGGGCCGGTTTTAACATATTGGAAGCATCTACTGCCCCCTCGGCAGCTCCAGCCCCTACTACTGTGTGAAGCTCATCAATAAAGATAGTTAATTGACCTTGCGCCCGTCTTATCTCACGCAAAACAGCTTTCATTCTATCTTCAAATTCACCGCGAAATTTAGCTCCGGCTACCATTGAACCAATATCTAAAGCTAAAAGGCGTCTATTTTTCAGACTATCCGGAACATCGCCAGCTATCATTCTTTGAGCTAACCCCTCTACTATTGCTGTCTTGCCCGTTCCGGGTTCGCCTATAAGCACAGGATTATTCTTTGTTCGCCGTGATAGAACCTGTATGATACGTCGGATTTCCTTGTCTCTACCAATCACCGGATCTAATTTACCCTGCTTTGCTAAAGAAGTAAGGTCTGTGGTATAACGTTTAAGAGCCTGATATTTTCCTTCCGGATTCTGATCGGTAATGCGCTCGGCCCCACGAATATCAGCTAAAGCTCTAAGAAGAGTGTCTTTATTTACACCATTCTTTTTCAAGGTTTGACCTGCAAAAGAATTATCTTGACAAAGAGCGATAAAAAGATGCTCAACTCCCACATATTCATCTTTCATTTGAGTAGCTTCCCGCTGAGCACCTCTCAGAATCCCATCCAAAGAAGAAGACATGTATACCTGACTTGCACCGTAGACTTTGGGGGAATCCGCTATTCTCTTTTCAAGACTCTTTCTTACAGCCCCAGTATCGGTCCCTATTTTCTTCAAAATGGAAGGTGTTAATCCATTCTCCTGCTCGACTAAGGCAAGCAAGAGATGTTCAGGGGCAATCTCTTGCTGATGCTCTGCTTCTGCTCTAGTCTGAGCATCTGCCAGAACCTCCTGAGCCTTAAAAGTGAAATTATCCAGTTTCATATTTTCTCCAGTTTTCTCATTCTTCATCTGGATTTTAACTCACCATATTTTTTTGTCAAACTTAATTTTCCATATGCTGAAAAATCTCTTTTTCGAACAAAATTATCCTAATGCCATTGCCAGGAGCAAAGCGACAAAGCAATCTCTTTTCTTTGCTAATTGGCTTGACTTACCTCAAGAACAAGATAAAATTCAAAGACACTTATCGGGAGTCCTTCTGGAAATTTAAACAAGTTACCCCTCCCCTCTCCCTTCCCTCTCCCCCGTGGGGAGAGGATTTAAGGTGAGGGGAAAAAGGAAATTCCTATACTATTAAATTAGGAACATTATTCAAAAAAGGGGAAGAAAATGAGAAAAAAGAGGGCAGTAATAATTGCTGCTTTAGTAACGCTGCTGTTTAGTACTATTGCATTGCCATACAGCAATGAAGCCATTGAAGGCATCTGGCAGGGAACTTTGAAGGCTGGAGCAATAGAGTTAAGGATTGTGTTTAAGATTTCCGAGCAATCGGACGGCGTGCTGACTGCCACTATGGATAGCCCTGACCAGGGAGCAAAGGACATACCTGTAGATGAAGTTATTTTTGAAAATGGCAACCTGCGTCTCGAAATTAAGTCTGCTATGGTGA
>CAZQMG010000197.1:0-2664 GCA_964594375.1 uncultured Clostridia bacterium
ATATTTACCCAGCTCTTACTTAAAAGACGTTATGATCTACCTGGCAGGGCAACTAGATGAAACGTCTTATATATTTTCGCTTATTTGTAGAGGTTTGATTCATCAAACCCGCCAATTCTCTGGCTTCATAAATGAAGTCACTACAAAGGATGCGCAATTATTTATGTCGTTTCATATAGATGATAGAAAGTTTCGTTCATTGTTATGCAAACTCCTTTTGGCCGTTGGCAGGTGAAATTCCAAAAAAGAGCAATTTAATAGTATAGGAATTTCCTTTTTCCCCTCACCTCAATCCTCTCCCCCGAGGGGAGAGGTAAGGGAGAGGGGGGTAAGTTCATTGCTTTTAGAAATAATTTCTGATATAAATGGAATCGATGAACAGGAAGTGTCCTGGATTATCTCTAAAGGAGGAAAAAAGAAAGGACAATGACAACTCAAGAGGGATTCAATAAAGTAATGCATTGGCAAGAAGCGGACCGGGTACCTAATATGGATTTTGGCTATTGGGATGAAACCATCACTGTCTGGCATAAGCAAGGATTACCCACCTATGTGAAAACCAATCAAGATGTGGAACGATATTTAGGCCTGGAAGGAGTCGAAATTATCCCTTCCTTACCAGTAGTTAATGGTCTCTATCCACCCTTTGAGTATAAGGTTCTAGAGGATAAGGGTCAGAAGAGGATTGTTCGGGATGCTGAAGGAACTATCTGTGAGGTTCTTAAAGATGGCAGTTCTATACCCCGTTATATCAGGCACGCTTTACAGACACGTAAGGATTGGCAGACATTTAAGCGAGAACGGCTAGATTACACTAGAGAAGATCGTATCGGCGAGGTAAAGAAAGTAGTTAAGGAAGCACATCTAGCTGGAATGCCAGTTCGTTTTAATGCTGGTTCTTTATACGGTTGGTTGAGAGACTGGATGGGTGTGGAAAACTTCTCTGTTGCCATAATGAATGAAAGAGGGTGGGTTGAAGAGATGATGGAGCATTTGACTGAGATGACTATTTACCTCATTGAAAAGACTTTACCTGAAGTAGATATAGACATAGCCTGGTGGTGGGAAGATATGTGTTTCAATCACGGACCTCTAATATCACCCAAACTTTTTGAAGAATTAATGGTTCCTCGTTATAGGCGTATTACCGATACTCTAGGAAAATATAAGGTAGACATTAATGTGTTGGATTGCGATGGGCAAATTTATCAGTTGGTCCCTGGTTGGTTAAAGGGAGGTATCAACTGCATGTTCCCAATCGAGGCAGCTCACACGGATCCAGTGAGATTACGCCAGGAGTATGATAAGGATATTCTTCTCATGGGAGGGGTAAATAAGGTACAATTAGCCAAAGGCAAGGAGGCTATCGATGAGGAGCTGAAGCGGTTACGCCCACTGGTAGAAAAAGGGGGATATATTCCCACGGTAGATCACCGTGTGCCTCCCGATGTTTCCTTTGAGAACTACCTCTATTACCTGGAAAAAAAGAAGGAGATTTTGTAGTACAATAACTCTGCTCAAAAAATGAATAGAAAAACTCGAATAGGAATTCTTTTTGGGGGAAGGTCAGCTGAACATGAAGTTTCAGTCCAGTCAGCTAAAAATATCCTCGAGGCCATTAATAAAGAAAAATATGAGGTAGTTTTAATTGGTATTAATAAAGAAGGGCGGTGGCGTCTGAAAGAAACCTCAGAATTATCTTTGCTTTCGGAAGGTTCTAGTCTAACCAGGCTAAACGAAAAGGATGAGGGCGCGGTTTTGATTCCTGAAGAAAGAGAGGGCAATCTGTTCCCTCTTCTCAGTGAGAGGAAGCTCAAGAAGGTTGACGTAGTTTTTCCTGTACTGCATGGGTCATATGGCGAGGATGGTACAATTCAGGGTTTATTGGAGTTGGCTAATATCCCTTATGTGGGGGCAGGCGTTCTGGGCTCGGCTGTAGGGATGGACAAAGATGTGATGAAGAGATTGCTCAGAGAAGCAGGGATTCCAGTAGTAAAATTCCTTACCTTTAATAGGAGTTCTCTTAAAGAGATTGATTTTGGCCGTGTTCGAGATGAGCTAGGACTGCCCTTGTTTGTCAAACCAGCCAATCTTGGCTCATCAATAGGGATGAATAAAATAAAGGAAAAAGAACAATTTCAACCTGCCCTGAAAGAGGCATTTCAGTACGATAATAAGATATTGATAGAGGAATGCATTAAAGGTAGGGAAATTGAGTGTTCTGTTCTGGGAAATGATGACCCTGTTGCTTCTCTGCCCGGGGAGATTTTACCTCAGCATGAATTTTATTCCTACGAAGCTAAGTATCTGGACGATAAAGGAGCAATTCTAGAAATTCCGGCCAAACTTTCTCCTGAACTCATAGGCGAGATTCAGAATTTATCGTTAAGAGTATTTAAAATAATGTGCTGTCAAGGAATGGCGCGGGTTGATTTTTTTCTAAAGAATAATGAGGAAATCATTGTCAATGAACTTAATACCATTCCTGGATTTACCAGAATTAGTATGTATCCTAAGCTCTGGGAGGCAAGTGGGATACCTTATTCTGAACTAATAGATAGATTGATTCAACTTGCCCTGGAAAGATTTCAAGAAAAGAAAAAGTTAAAGTTGTGAAATTCTGTGGCTGTGCTATACTATTGATTTAAAAAGGAGGAAGTAATT
>CAZQMG010000198.1:0-2621 GCA_964594375.1 uncultured Clostridia bacterium
GAATTTCAGTCATCTTCATAACCCACAACCTCTATCATGTATTCCCCAGTGCCGACAGATTTGTGGTTTTAACCCGGGGAGAAAAGATAGCAGACATCCAAAAAAAAGATACCTCCATAGATGACCTTTTGGAACTGATAGTAAAGCCGCCTTCTCATAATTGAGGCCGTTTCCAAACAAAAACGGGCAAAAAGTGAAACAACGTTTGAGCAGAGATTCGAAGTCAAGGTTTGTCAAACTTTTTTTTGGCTATCAATCTTCCAGTATCTTCCTGGTATTGATTGGCTTAATATTATTATTCACCTTCTTTTCTAAGTATCGTTTCAGCAGTGTTGCCAACATCAAAGTTCTTCTGGCACTGGGGCCCGAATTCAGTATTATTGCTTTGGGCGTTGGTATGTTGATGGTCTCTGGAGAGTTCGATCTTTCGGTTGGTTCGATACTGGTATTCTGTTCCTTTATTTTCATAAGATTGTTTGAGATAGGGATCAATCTATTCCTGGCCGGATTTATTACTCTTGGTGCAGGAGCTCTCCTGGGTCTCTTGAATGGTCTCATCACCACCAAGGCTCATATTCCTTCCTTCATAACCACTCTGGGAACGATGATGCTCTGGAGAGGGATGGCCCTTATCTTATCCCAGGGGTTCACAAGGCCTTTTAATCCTGAGGTCTTGCCGCTTTTTTCTAGTATCTTAACCGGTAAAATCGGAGGGGTCCTCCCGGTACAGGTGATTTGGTTCGGAGTGTTTGGGCTGATCCTATGGGTGGTGCTTCATTTCCATAAATTCGGTAATTGGGTCTACGCTACCGGGGACAACAAAGAAGCGGCTAGAGCTATGGGTATAAACACCGATAGGGTAAAGACGATCTGCTTTATGATTGTAGGAATTCTATGTGCCTTTGTGGCAGTGTCGCAAATTGCTCGAGTTAGTACTTTTTCTTCCCGAGCAGGGGATGGTTGGGAGCTTAGGGCAATCGCCGCCTCCGTGGTGGGGGGAACCTCCCTGATGGGAGGTATAGGAAGTATGGTGGGGATTTTCCTGGGATCAATTACCATCCCGATTATAGAAAACGGACTAGTGATGTTAAGAATTTCTTATTTCTGGACCTATATAATTTTTGGCCTGGTTATAATTCTTTCCGTACTGTCCAGCATATATCTGAAAAGAAGGAAATTGAGACACGATTAAAACTTCTCTGAAAACTTCCCAAAGAAAGAGGCGATTTAAGAACTCCCTAAGACCCGATGAAAGTTTTTTAAATACTGGGGCTGACATTAAAAGGAGCTATTTCTTATGTTTGATCAAAGGCCAGCATCCCTAGCTCAAGAGACAATTAGCATTGATAAACTTCTAATCTGCAGGAAAGACCAAGAAATATTGCGACGATTGGCTAGCCAGGTTGCTCAATTAGCAGCGCGTCCTATCGAAAACGAGAAACGAGACCTCTGGTTTGGACATAACACATTGGAGGCCACTCTTCCCCTCATCTTTTGTGACCCGGAGAATGGTTGGAACGAAATTATCACTGAAGCTCAAATTCAATGTCAGGGAGAACTGGCTCGAGAATGGGAAATGACTCTGCGAAAGGAAATATTTTGGGGCGAATCTATGGGTGATGATCGAGTAATCGAACCTTACTTCGAGGTTCCTTATGTGTATTCCGAGAGCGATTGGGGAATGAAAGAAACAAAAATTGGTGGTCAAAATGGTGGCTCTTATACCTGGAATTCACCTTTAGAATCCTATGATAGCCTTGACGAACTACATTTTCCTCATATTTCTGTAGACTATGAGGCAACTGCCACTCTGGCCTCGTTAGCCAAAAAAGTTCTGGGAGACTTATTGACGGTACGGATAAAAGGGAGATGGTGGTGGAGTTTGGGAATGACCTGGGACTTGGTTAATTTACGTGGTCTTGAGCAGATTATGTTTGATGTCTACGATTATCCGGACCAGCTTCATCAACTGATGGGTATTTTACGTGATGGGACTCTAGCCAAACTTGATTTTCTTGAGAAAAATGGCTTATTGAGTATGAATAATGATGGGACCTATGTAGGTTCGGGTGGGTTTGGCTACACCGGTGAACTGCCCCAGGCAGATTTTGACAGCAAGATAACACGTACATCCGACATGTGGGGATTCTGTGAAAGTCAAGAAACTACTACTTTTTCCCCAGATATGTTTGCAGAGTTTATTTTCCCATATCAGTTACCCATTCTGGAGCGATTTGGACTGAACTGTTATGGTTGTTGTGAGCCATTGGACAAACGCTGGTACACAGTAGGGAAAACGCCCCGACTTCGGCGCGTTTCTGTCTCTCCTTGGGCCAATTTAGCTGACATGGCCGATAAGCTCGCCGACCGATACATTTATTCTATGAAGCCGCATCCGGCTAGTCTGGCAGTACCATCCTTGGACGATAGACGCATCCGCACTGAACTACGCAGAGCCCTGCAAACCACCCGTAACTGCCGGGTTGAGATAATCATGAAAGATAATCATACAATTGGCAATAATCCTCAGAATGTGATCCGTTGGTGCCAAATTGCACGTAGAGAAGCAGAAGCAATCTATGGATAACAAGAGGGTTAATTCTTTCATATAAGTGTTCTGG
>CAZQMG010000199.1:0-2574 GCA_964594375.1 uncultured Clostridia bacterium
CATCTAAAGGAGAGGAGAGTTCATAAAAGAGGTCCTCTTTATTATCTATGAACAATTCGCTTTTGCCGTATTCTCTCTCTGGAGCAGGAGTGATTCTACCTCTGATGAAATGGGCTAACAACTGCATCCCATAGCAAATCCCCAATACAGGAATCCCTAAATCAAAAATATCTGGCTCTGGATAAGGAGCTCCCTTGCTGGTCAAACTAGCCGGCCCACCAGAAAGAATAATACCCTTAACATTATACTTTAATAATTCGGAGGAGGTAATGTCAAAAGGAAGTAGTTTGCAATAGACCTGACTTTCCCTGACTCGGCGAGCAATCAATTGACTGTACTGTGAGCCAAAATCTAGAATAACTATCATCTCCCTATAAGGTTTCTTGCCCATTAACTTATCTCCTGGAAGAGCTTTGAAAAAGTCTCTTCTTAGAACAAAATTGCCCTAATGTCGTTGCAAATTTTAGTGAAATTACAACATTTCTTTTCTTAATTCTTCAAGGGACTTCATCGATAAATATGCCGGAGCAATATCAAACACTGTTTTTGCACCTATTTGGCCTTCTTTGTTCAACCGATATGCAGCCCTCGCATAAGCTACCAAAACACTACCGGTAAACTCTGGATTGCTGGTTAACTCTAATCTAAATTCCATAAGCTGTTTATGGCATTCTCCTGTTTTCCCGACTCTGAGAACAAAACCTCCATGAGGCATTTCAGAGTGTCTTTCAGCCATTTCTTTTTCTGAGATGAATGTAACTACTGTATTGTAATCTGCATAATAGTACGGCATTTTCTTAATCTCTTGCTCAATTCTTTTTAAATCTGCGCCATCTTCAACAACAACATAGCAATCCCTCCAATGTTTTTCGCTTGTTTTCAACTCAGGATTTTCTCCAGCTCTAACCCTCCTAACAGCAGTATCAATAGGCATAGTATACTGTCGTGCATCTTTAACTCCTGGAATTCTTCTAATAGCATCAGAATGTCCTTGACTTATCCCTGGCCCCCAAAAAGTGTAACATTTTCCTTGAGGTAATGCTATCTCTTCTATAATTCTCAATAAAGAAAATAAACCAGGGTCCCACCCCGTAGATATTATGCTTGTTTTCCCGGCCTTTTTTGCAGCTTCATTCACAGAAGCATAATAGTCAGGAATTTTAGCATGTGTATCATAACTATCTACTGTATTAAATATTGAAGCGAGTTTTGGTCCCTGTTTAGGAAGGTCAGTTGCAGACCCTCCGCATAAAACTGCAACATCAATATCGTTTACATATTTGTCAACTTCAGTAATACACAAAACCTTAGCATTTGATCTTATTTTTAACCTATCTGGTTTTCTTCGAGTAAAAATTACTTTCAATTCCATATCTGGATTTTGTTCTATTGCCAGCTCAACACCTTTACCCACATTACCATAACCAATAATCGCAACTCTTGTCTTCTTTTCCATGCCTGTGCCTTCCATTTTACTAAACCTCATTTTCCTTTCTTTTCTCCTTCTCTTTTTCCCTCACGGGAGAGAAAGTCTCTCGTTTTATCTCCTCTCCCCGCGGGGGAGAGGATTAAGGTGAGGGGGAGAATGACTTTCTCTCAAATATCGTTCCATCTTTTAATAAGACAAGGACAGTCCGCACCTTGTTCCTCTATTATATCTATATATTAGCATTTTTTCTTAAAAAGACAACGCGACGCGTTGCCTTAAATCGCTAAATCATATAAAATCTAACTCAAATTTGCTACAATAATCTTTGCTTAAATAAAAAAACGGGCAGGAAAGCAAGGAAAATACTTAAATAAGGACAGCGACCATTTATTGACTCTTATGAGATCTCCCGCGGGGTAAAGCCTTCCAGGATTAGAAGCTTACCTTTATGCCAAGGTCGATGAAGTCTATGCTCTTTAGCATGCCAAATTCCGTTCCTGCTTCACCAAAGAATAGAGCCCCCCTCAGGGATAGGTCTGTCACCTCATTGATAGCATAGGTATACTGGGGCATCAATGTATAACTGGAATCCTGCAAGTTAACTATCCCTCCTAACCTCAAGCTGTGAACTTGATTGATTTCGTAGGAGGATTGAACCATCAAATAGTTACCAGCTGTTATGTCTTCTCCTGTCGCATACTGATTGTAGGGACTGAGCAGGGAACCATTCTCATAATAGATATATTGTCCCTCTACATAAACTTTTCCGAAGGTATAATCCGCCCCCAGAACTGCTTGTAGATAAGGCTTATTCATAGAAAAACTGATAAAGGCATTTCTCATCTCTTCTATTTCTCTGGGCATTACATAAGCTATCTCGCTCCATAGACCCACCTTCTTAAGACTACCAGCGGTAGCCAGACCAACTTTGTCTACTTGCTGGTATTGAGATTTAGCTTCAAATTGAGGTGGGAATCCAGGCTCCAGCTCGATCCACAAAGCAGGATAGTCTTCCCATCCGTGAAAGTAGCTTAGCTTGGCATCCCAATCAACAATTCTCTTTTCCACTTTCAAGGCAAACTCCATATTCTCCAGAGTATTTTCTATCTCTGCCGGAGATGGGAATCCTCCAAATCCAGGAATTA
>CAZQMG010000200.1:0-2572 GCA_964594375.1 uncultured Clostridia bacterium
ATAGAAGAAGAAAACATCCCAAAGGCTGTTGCTAAATAAAAAAAGCACATTATCCTGAGAAAAACTACCAGGTCACTGGCAATGCGAGTTGCACCTTGGGCTCGGGTAAACACCGCCGTGATTTGAGGAGAGAGGAAAAAGACGGCAATACCTACTACCACCTCAATAATAATACCTATCTTTAAGGCATGCATAAGGGCTATATTGAGTTTTTTGAAAGCACCTTGACCAAAAGCAGC
The DNA here is from genome assembly GCA_964594375.1 of uncultured Clostridia bacterium. Lineage (GTDB taxonomy): Bacteria > Aerophobota > Aerophobia > Aerophobales > AE-B3A > AE-B3A. The sequence continues at coordinate 240 of CAZQMG010000200.1, forward strand.
ACCGCTGACTGAGACAACAGCGGTGGCAATCCCAAGAAGAGGGAGTGTCGCAATGGTTGCCACTCTCCATCCGGTAGTATAGACTGCCACTCCGTCGGTGCCGGCTACGCGAACCAGGATGAGATTTATAACCAACATCGTAAGTGACATAGAGAGCTGCTGTGCTGAGGCAGGCAAGCCAACTCTGAGGATATCTCCTACTATCTCCCTGTTGAATCGAAACTTATGGAAACTGAATGAGACGTAACTATCCTTCTTGAGAAAGAGCCAATTGAACAGGAGTAAGGATGTGATGGAAAAGGATAAAATGGTAGCCCAGGCAGCCCCAGCAACACCAAGCCCAAATGTATATATGAAAATGGGGTCCAGTACAATATTAATCACAGCTCCCAGCACCATAGCAAACATAGCTCTTTTTACATCTCCCTCACTGCGAAGTATAGCATTTGCTGTGTTCACGAAGAATATGACAAGGGTACCGGCGAACATTATCCTGGCATAGGATACTGCCATAGCAAGCGTCCTTCCGGCACCCAATAGGGTGAATATTTTCTCAGCAAAAATGAATAATGGGACAGTAAGAAAGACTGCCGCCAAGAACATTATGACAATAGTATGGGCTGCTACGTTATCTGCCCCTATTTTATCCATGGCTCCTATTCTACGGGATATAGCAGAACCACCTCCTAAACCCAGTCCCCTGCCTATAGCCATAGTCATAAAGAAAAAGGGGAAGAAAAAACCCACCGCGGATAAGGCATCTGCACCCAGCCCAGAGACCCATATAGCATCAACAAAATTATATATTGTTTGTACCGACATTGCAGCAATCATAGGTAAGGCGAGCTTGATGATAGCTTTCTTAGGTTCACCCAACAGAGTCTTAACGCCCTCAGTCTGTATTTCAGGGGAAGATGTATTTGGCATTTTTAGGCTTTTCTTCTAGAGATTCCTGCTGAGCCTCGACCGGCAGTTCTGGGTCGATGAGAAATCTGCTGCATTCTCTTAAATATTTTCTTGCGGTTTAGCTTTCTTATAGGAAATCGCCTTTGATAATTTTTCTGAGCCATAAAAATCGCCTCCTTTTGTGTTCATTGTTCATAGTTCATTGACTAAAAATCTCTGGCTATGAACCTTATTTTTCTATCGATGAACTATGAACTGATATATTTTCCCAGGATATCCCAGGAACCTTCTAATTCATACTCTCTAATCAAGCGTTCCATTTCCTGCGCTACCTTAGTCTGAGCAATAGTAATATCATCAGGATGACTGCGCAAGGAAAACTCATAAGCCTGTCTAATGGAAGTTCCAATATTGATTTTACTGATGCCATTTTGAATAGCCTGCATTATTGAGGACCTCTCAATACCTGAGCCTCCGTGTAAAACAAGAGGAATCTTAGTTACCTCAACTAGCTTTTTGAGATGTTCTATATCCAGGCGGGCAGAAATCTTCTTTTCATCTTTAGCTACACCACTTATGGCTCCGTGAACATTTCCTATAGCCACTGAAAGCCAATCCACTCCTGTCTCTTTCGCAAAACACTCAGCCTCTCTAATTCCGGTAAATCCTTTTTTAGTAGCGAAAAGCTCCTCATAAGGAGGAAGAGGACCATCTTCATGGCCGAGCACAGCTCCTAGTTCAGCCTCAACCGGCACATCACAATTATGGGCAAGTTCCACTACTTTTCTGGTAACAGAAATATTCTCTTCCAAGCTCAATCTTGACCCATCAACCATAACTGAGTCAAATTTAAGCTCAAGAGCCAATTTTATGAGATACTCCCAGTCAACCTTTTTCCCATCTTCATCAATTACCGGGACATGGTCTAGATGTAGGCGAGTAAATATTCGCTCTCCCAAAGCATAATACCTTTCGGCAACCTTCTGAAAACTACCCGCACCAAACTTTTCCACATCTGGCCGAGCAACTTCCACCAATCCAAAGGTGCGATGCTTTTTAAGGCTCTCTATAATAGGTTTAATCATGGGTATGTAGGCAACATTGAAGGCAGGAATCAAAATTCCCTGCCGGTATGCTTGCTTCATAATCTCATCAACAGAAGTCTTTTCTTCGATCATCAGGTTTTCTCCTTTCTAGTTTATATTATAACCGAGAACTATACTGCTAGTCCAGTTTTTCTAAGAATTTTCTCTTTTCCGTCATTGTTCGTAGTTCGTTGTTCATTGACCTGCTAGCCCGTTAGTTAACTGGTTAATTTAGTTAATTAGTTAAATAGTTAATTCACTCCCTCACCCCATCCCTCTCCCCGCAGGGAAGAAGGGAACGAGTATTAAGCGCGTAGAACTCAGACTCTTCTCTCTTTCTCT
>CAZQMG010000201.1:0-2568 GCA_964594375.1 uncultured Clostridia bacterium
ATTTCAAAGGGTTGCCTCTTCTCGGCACCGCTGCTCCGAAAGGGAACATCCGTTTGATGGAAGCATTGGGACAAATGAGGCAGGGAATGGGTGAGGTTTTGCTAGATAGACCTATCCCATATGGAATCAATTCCATGGTTGTTGTGATACTGGTGGTGTTGAAAATGTGTGGCGGACTAAGGATTAATCGAGGAATATAAGATGGGAATGAAATGAATAAAAGGGGGCTATAATGATTGGGGGGTTATTTTGGTCTCATAGGATAATAAGGTCCTCGTTACACTCGGAGGGGTAGGTAGGAGCGGTGACTATGGTAAGGAAATTGATTTAAGTAGAGAACGGATAAAACAGGGTGTCGAAGATAGAGCCCACGTAAGAAACATAAACGAAAAATGGCACCCCGCCCAATATCCTGTTCTTACTAAAAACAAAAACCTCTCATTTTATCTGAAAAAGATGCATTCGAGATTTTTTACTAGTGCCAGCAAAAAATTCATTGGAATATTCTATCGTTTTATGATCTGAACTAAAGGTAGATCTGTACCAGAGATTCTAGCGTAGGGATGTTGTTTCCCTTTTGTAATACGTGGAACTTCTTTTGCCACGAAATTGAACAACTCAGAAACTGATACATATTCGTTACCATCAAAGTTTGCTTCACCCAAGATCCCCCTGAGCAGGCTATATGTAAATGCGCCATGGCCATCTAATTCAGATTCTAATTTGAAATCATCGCTTTCGCTGGATTCTTCACCTGCTTTAGAGGCAGCAATAATATAGAATCCTGATGACTCTTTTATAATAGCAGCGAGGTCTTCCCCTGGCTCCGCACCTCTGATAGCTATCTTCATCGCTCCAGCATGACAAGTATCTATTGCAAGGATAATTTTATCCACGTTCTGGGATAGCACTTTTAGTGTCTCTTCAAAATCCGACCATCTAAGTCCTCTAAGCATAAGATTTTCACTATTAGCATCATACGGTAAAAAATAATAAGATCCTGTAGATCTATGTTTAATTCCATGTCCGGCAATGAAAATAAAAATAATATCATTAAGAGCTGCTTGCCCTAAAAATTCTCCCATTGCTGTCAGGATACTTTCACGGTTGACCTCTTCGTTTAGAAGTGTGCTTACTTGGACTTCTGAATAAAGTTTCCCTCGTTGTTCTCCCAATAACTTTGCTAAATTAATCGCGTCATTATCAGCAAAATTAAGGTTGAAGCCTCGTCTTTGATAATCGCTAACTCCAATAGAGAGGACCCATAAAGTAGGCTTTGAAACCTTAGAAGGTATTGTAAGCTTTTCGCTTCTTACTACTTCTTTTGGTGCCGTCCTCCAAATAGATACAGTCCTAGCACCTATATTGCCTCGTGTATCCATTGCCTTGATCTCAATATCATTTGAACCTATCTTTAGATAAGCCTCACTTTCGAAATACCCTTGCTCGTTCAGAGCTGCGTTAATATCATTCACCGTAACCCAGGCGATACCGCTATTATCATGAGCGATACCTTTGACCATAAGAGCATAATTCTTTATTACTTCGATGGATCTATCATCTTTAGGAGAAATAATCTCAATAACAGGCGATATAGTGTCCACAAGAGATTCTTTCCTTTCAATGGAAATTGGGATATTGGGTGATGCCGATTTTATTCTGTCCAATTCTTTTAGTGCTTTTATTCTGTCCAATTCTTTTTGTGCTTTTAATCTCGTTTCTGTTATCCTTTTTCTTGCTTCGCGTTCTCTGGCTGAAGATCTTGCCACTTCGCTAAGATCGAACATAGGCTTACTCTTTTGACTAGCACAACTACAGAGAAAGAACAGCGAAAAGAAAAGTAAACTTAGCTTAATATGTATTTTTTCTCTTGTAAAAATCATCAGAATAACTCCCCAAATAGGAAACTCCATCTCTAGTCGTTGAACTCTCCGGTAGTAAAGGAACGCATTGGAATTGCCAGTTCGAGTTAGTATGGTTGTTATATCAGATTCAAATAGTGCTTGTTAACCTCATTGTCTTTCCATATCGATATTGGCTACATTTTATGGCATATTGATTTTTAATTATTATCTTCAGTTTTTTAATAGAATGACAATTATAACTCACAGCTACTCCATTCCATTAGTTTGAATCCTTAACGTTTTTTCCATTTTCACTTATGTTTATGAAAGGCCTCTAAATTTCTCACACGAATAATCTACTCGTTATTCTATCACTCTTTTCTAAGAATAATACTGTCCTTCCTTTTTGAAACTGTAAACTTATCTCCTTCTTTGAATGCAAACTTATCTATTACCAATGCCTTGCTCAGACTAATCGTCCCCCGCTTGCTGACCTTCAGGGTCTTTTCCGTCTCTACTTTTTGTTTCGTTGCGATGTCTTTAATCTTCCCGGCTTCAACTAAGGCGTCGTAGTACATTTTTTTCAGGGAAGCCTTTGTCTTGATGCCAAGATTTTTCATGATTTCCTTATCCGGTATTCCTTTCTTCACCATATCGATGATTTGTTGGGATTCTTCTCTCATGTTTCTGCTCCTTTCTGTGTGCTAAATTCTAGCGTTCTGAT
>CAZQMG010000202.1:0-2551 GCA_964594375.1 uncultured Clostridia bacterium
GCGAACAGAGTGAGCGAAGCAAATGTAGCGGTGCCATTTATGGCACAATTGTCGGATGAATCCGACCGCTACAAATTGATTGCCACGTCGCTATCGCTCCTCCATTAGACAGTAGTATACGTACTTTAGTAAATATTTACGGTGCAGAGTAATGCAAGCAGAGACAATATCGGTAGGTACAGAAATTCTTTTGGGAGACGTAGTAGACACAAATGCCAGTTACATAGCCCAGAAGCTTACTCTCTTTGGAATAGACCTCTTTCGCAAAACTGTAGTAGGTGATAATAAAAAGAGATTGGTCAGAGTGTTAAGGGAGTGCCTGGAGAGGGTAGATTTAATTATTATCACTGGCGGATTGGGACCCACCGAGGACGATATAACCAAAGAGGTAGTGAGTGAATTAATGGGGCAGGAACTGGTATTTAGTGAGACAATAGCGCAGCAAATTAAGAAAAAGTTTCCTCACCGACAAATACGTGAAAAAACTGTTTTTAAGCAGGCCTTAATTCCTTCTTCAGCAAAGATTCTTTCTAATAATGTAGGAACTGCACCGGGAATTATCTTTGAGGAAAAAAATAAAATAATCATTTTGTTACCCGGCGTACCCTCAGAAATGAAAGAGATGATGCAAGATGGGGTTGTTCCTTACCTTGCTGCTAAGGTAAGGAACAAAGATATTATCAGGTCAAAAGTGCTTAAGATATTAGGAATAGGTGAATCTGAGGTAGAAGAGAAGATTCCTCCTTCTTTACTGCATTGTTTAAATCCTACTTTAGGTCTATTAGCTAAGGAGGGAGAGGTTCATCTACGAATCACGGCAAAGTTTCCACTAAAAGTAGTGGATGATAGAGTTAAACAGGTGGAAGATGACTTGCGAGATAAATTAGGGGATTATATTTACGGAGTCAATGAGCAGTCTCTAGAGGGGATAGTAGCATCTTGGTTAAGGAAGAGAAAACTTACTATCGCTGTGGCTGAATCTTGCACCGGAGGTCTAATCTCCCATCGTCTTACCAATATCGCAGGAAGTTCTAATTATTTTTACTGTGGCATAGCTAGCTACAGCAATCAGGCTAAAATAGATCTTTTGGGAGTTGATGAGTCTCTTATCAAGAAAAAAGGAGCAGTGAGTTTAGAAGTAGCCCAAAAAATGGCTCTGGGGGCAAGAATATCTGCCAACACAGATTTAGGCCTAGGGATTACCGGTATTGCTGGGCCTACTGGAGCTACTGACAAGAAGCCTGTGGGGTTGGTTTATATTGCTCTTAGCAGCCAAACTAAACAGATTGTTCGGGAATTTATCTTCAGCGGGAATAGAGAGCGGATTAAATGGAGGGCCTCCCAGGCAGCCCTCAATATGTTACGAAAGTATTTACTGGGGAGCTATGAATTTCCCTCCTGAGATATTTTGAGAAATTATGCGGTAATTTCTATCAAAGTCTATTTCTATATTCATTAAATGGGAGCACTTCTTACCTAATATCTCTTTTTTTAAGGTGTAGGCAGCTTCCTCCTCGCCAGGGTCAGCATATAGGTTTTGTACATCCGTCCTTCGGTTAATCCTCACAGTTATCTCTTCACCACATTTATCACATTTTACAAAGAAAGGAATAAAGTCTCCTTTTATACGAGTAGATGTTGTTTTCTCCTTGCCGGAAAAAAGCTTGTTCCAAAAACCCATTTCTATAACCTCCCCAATAAACATCGTTGCTAGTTGCTCGTCGCTCGTATCTCGTAAGAAAAGACCTTAAAATCCACAAAGCAATGCTATTGACGCAATACGATTTACGTACTTCTTTCTCTTCCCCTCGCAAAGAGGGAGCACGAGCAACTAGCGACAAGCAACGAGCAACGGATTTTGAGAAATGTCCTTCGGCAGCCGTGTGAATCGCTAGCTTCCTAAGTTAAGGACAATTTTCTTAACATTTTCCAGAATTTTTTGAAATTCCTATGCGGCAAAATGCTACATTAGTTCTACATTTTTGACGATTACCACTACTCTTCCTGTACTCCTACTAATGTCAGATATATCTCCTTTGAATTTAACCTCTGCTCCCTTTTCAAGGCTAAGGGCTAGTTCTTTTTGATTTGAGCTGAGGACAAGAGAAACATCATATCCATTGACTCCTACCTCTGGCCCATCCATCTCCAGACGGACAGTATAGCTTCCGTACCACTCTTTCTTTACATCTTCCACCCAACCCTGCCAGATGACTTCTTTGCCCAAGAAGTCTGTACGCCACTCTTTGAACTGGGCGTCCATCAGTTGAGAGAGTTTCTCTCGGAATAAGAGGAAAGGGATTTCTCCTTTCTCTAATTGGTCAGCAACTCTCTTATTAAGATTAGCTGTAGCTTTCATCATCAGATTCTTTGCTGAAAGATAATTTCCTTCCCTGTATTGGGTTACTGCTTCATCCAGTAGTTCGGTAAAAGTGGGTTGGCAGTAGGCAGGTAGTGCCACAAACAATAAAATAGGTATAATTAGTAGCCATCGCATTTTCGACCTCCTAAAAGTCAGGCATTCGAGGAACGCAACCTGAGCATTTATCGC
>CAZQMG010000203.1:0-2527 GCA_964594375.1 uncultured Clostridia bacterium
GCTAGATGTCTTATCTTAGTTCCAGGCTCTATTTTGTAGGTTTGATAATACACTGTAATTTGGTGAGTGTCAAATAATACTTTCTTTCGTCTTCTTGATGAACCAGGAATTATATATTCTACTGAAGGACATTTTCTGAAGAAGCCTTATAGGAGCATCCTTAACGAAGCTTCGAGTTGAGGAAAAAGAAAAATATACTGTTTGAGGAGCAAGGCGACGAGTTTATATTTTTCCCGAAACGAGAAGCTGAGCAGAAAGAATAAGAAGCTACTATACAGTGACGGAAAAAATTGTCCTGAGGTATTTTTTGACAGAAAAGAGTGAATGAGATAACCTTTGATTGAGGGAAACTTGGATTTTACCTTCTCACAGGAGAAAAGAGATGATAGAGTCTGTGGTGGAAGTTAAGGATTTAAAAAAGAGCTATGGCAAGGTAGAGGCCTTGAAAGGTATCAGTTTCGAGATTAAAGGGGGAGAAGTCTTTACTCTTATCGGTCCAAATGGAGCGGGGAAGACCACCGCTCTGGAGATTATAGAAGGTTTAAGGAAAAAAGATAGCGGAGAAATAAGAGTCTTCGGGATGAATGTGGAAAAGGAGCTTTCTAAAATTAAACCGAGAATTGGAGTGCAGTTACAACACGGAGCTTTATATGAACATCTGACAGTAAGAGAAATTCTGGTTCTCTTTGCCAGTTTCTACAAGAAGAATATAGATATAGAAAAGCTCATAGAAAAAGGAGCCTTGGGGAAAATAGCTCATATACGTACAGAAGCACTCAGTGGTGGTCAGCTTCAGCGTCTTCGTATCGTTACCACCCTGGTTAATGATCCTGAGCTGCTTTTCCTTGATGAACCCACTACAGGATTGGACCCACAATCAAGAAGGTATATCTGGGGAATGATAGAAGACTTAAGAGAAGAGAGCCGGACTATCCTTCTTACTACCCATTACATGGAGGAAGCCGAGACATTGGCAAACCGAGTTGCCATCATAGATGAAGGGAAAATGTTATCGATAGGAAAACCAGAAGAACTAATAGCTAAACATGGGGGAGAAACAGTGATGTATATTGAGACAGAGGAGAAGGTAAAAAACAAAGACTTAGAGAAGACAGAAAAGGGATATCGGATAAAACTGAAAAATGCCGGTTTTGAGGCTTCTCGAATACTGGCAGACTTTGGCCGAGAAAGAGTAGGAATTAAGCATGTTGAGATAAAGAACCCTAGTCTGGAGGACGTATTCCTTAATTTAACAGGAAAGGAGTTGAGGGACTGATGTTAGCTAAATTTACCGTCTATAGGATAAAAATGTTTGTTAGAGACAAACAGGCTCTTTTCTGGACGATTGCATTTCCCTTGTTATTTGTTTTTATCTTCTGTGGAATCTTAGGTAGAAGCTTTGACTTCAAACTTAATGTGGCTTTGGTGGCTGAGGAATCAGGACCAATAGTAGAGCAGCTTGTTCAGGGCTTTGAGGAGGGAGGAATGTTCAAGTTTAGTGAGGATTTGAGCTTGGAAGAAGCAAAACAACAGGTAGAGCAAGGCAAACTTGACGCGGTTCTTCTCATTCCACGGGGTTTTTCCTCTTCTCTTTTTGGTGGTGCAGCTAACCTTACTGTTTATTACGATAAAACTAAAACACAAAACGCTCAGATAATCAGTTCTGTTTTTCAACAGATTGGCCTGGAGATAAGTAAGCGCACTCTGGGATTAAAAAGGTTTCCCATGGAGATAGACCTTAAGGGAATAGCGAGAAAAGAGAGTGTCGAGAATGCTTCCTATAGCGCCTTCTTTATTCCGGGAGCTTTGACTATGGCTTTAATGGCTGCTGGTCTCTTTGGAGTGGGAGGTGGTATTCCCCGGGAAAGGGATAGAGCTTTACTGCGAAAGTTGGCTACCACTCCTCTACCTAAATTCTACTACGGCCTTGCCTTTATCTTTCAAAGTGCCATACTTGCTTTACTTCAGGCAGCGATTATCATAAGCGTGGGCGTCTTTGCTTTTCGGGTTAATTTTCTTATAGACCCTCTAAAACTAGGCATTATCCTTGTGCTGGGTGGAATCACTTTTGCTTCCTTCGGATTTTTGGTAGGTTCAATCGCTAAAACGTCTAATGCTGCGGAAGGAACAATTAATATATTCTACTTTCCTATGCTTTTTCTATCGCCCGTCTTTTTTCCGGCCAGCATCCTACCCGGGATTGTTCGGGCAATATCTGGTGTACTGCCCAGCACTTACCTGGTTAATGCCTTAAGGAAATCTCTCATTATAGGGGCTTCCTTGGGCGACATTTCCCTGGATTTGCTAGGTCTGATTATCTGGATTGCTGGCACAGCAATTCTTGCCTCTTTCCTCTTCCGCTGGACAGAAGAAGCATAGTTACCGGCGTGTTTGGGTGAACGAATGGAAATATTCGATAATATACCTTTTAGATTAGATATAGACACACTTTTTTCCAGGGTACATATAGGCAAAGAAAGTGAAGACGCAAAAGATATTCAAGACCTGTTGGAGATCGTTTCTCCCG
>CAZQMG010000204.1:0-2488 GCA_964594375.1 uncultured Clostridia bacterium
ATGGATCGACCCGCGAAACAGAGAGTTCGTTCTCTTTTGCCCATCCCTGCGCCGCTAATAGGAAAAGAATCAGGCAGGCTGCTTGAAAGAGCCAAAATCGGGTTTTCAATATAATGTTGTCCTTCATAGTCTCCTCCTGCACTCTTTTTCTCTTATCCCGGATACTGCTAACGTTGGAAATCACCTGCCGTTTCCCAAAACCCGATAGAGCGCGGGAAACGGTCAGATGCATTGATTTTTTAGATGTTTTTTCTTTTTCAGAAACTAGACTGACCTGTCCTCATTAATAGTATCACTTGTTAAGTTAGAGTCAACGGAATGATAGCCTCCGGAGCAGGTGGCCGGTAACCAAAGGCACTGTGCGGCCTTACTTGTGGGACAAAATATACCCACATCTTCAGGAAGTTTCTTCGAACATAATCTCTAGACCATCCTAGATATCGCCTGGAATCATTCTTATCTTCAAAAAGACATTTCTAATGATTTCTCTTCTGAGTAACATAATGAGAGGAACCTGTTGCCCAGCTCTCGATAGTTGTGGCATCTCACAGTCTATACGCAGTGATAATCTGTCAAAAAAAAATGGTCGCTGTCCCTATTTTATTTTATTTATTTTTATTTGTTTTATCTGATTGAATGTCTCTTAATATCTTTCGCTGACTCACCAACACACAAGCCCAGCCCGGTACAGAGAAAAACATGGAAAGGAATGCTGCGGTGATAGCGTTAGACAGATTCTGTGTGACCGGATCAGCACTTAACATATTGCCTGGAGGTCCACCGATGCCGCAGGCAAACCACATTGCAAAGAACAAGAACAGATAACCGACCATGCTCCATATAGCGACTGATCGTTGGTGTCCTTTGCTTAGTGCGTGAATTCTCACCCAATGCCAGACAATTAATGTGAAGAGGACAGCACCAGTAGAACCAAATGTACCAAAGTAAAGCCACATCCAGACAGGATGAGTTACTGGAAAATTCATTCGATTACCTCCTTACTTTTTGTCCGTAGATTAAACCACCAACCACAAGCAATGCTCCGCCAATGGATGGTGCAAATGCTGGAAGTGTAGATAACACTCCTTCAGTTACCACCAATGGATAAGCAGAAGATATACCCACCAGTGCCCATAAGAAAGGTACTGTAGTGTAAAGGTTTATAAAGAGAACACCCAGAACAAAAAACACCAGACCCAACTTCTTACCTAGCATATTTTCTCCTTTCTATCCTCGTCTCCTTTGTACGGACCTGCCGTTTATTAAAAGACTCCCGGATAGCGTCTTCTGTATTAAATAGTAACAGCGCCCATTTATTGATTCTCACTCAGAAAAAACTAAACCCATATCTTCAATTCTCGCAATATACGATATATGTACTGTTTCAGACCCTTTCAGACCTAAACAGAAATTTTTTTGGATCTTTAACTGAGGTCATCTCCTCATTAATAGATGTATCTATTTTTCTGTTTTCAATTCTTCTAATTTCCTGAGCAACAATTGCTCTTGCTTTTCGCTCTTTGAGAATCTTTTTTTTCTGTCCGGTTAACTTTTGATAAGGGGTTACGAACCCAATCCCCTGATGAGGACGCCTGTGATTATAGTAATCAGTGAATTTAGAGATTCCATCTCGAGCCTGATAGTGATTCTCATATTTCTCGTGATAGACCTCACCCTGTTTAATGGTTCTAAAGAATCTTTCCAGTACTGCCTGATCTTCCGGAACATGAGGCCGAGAGTATTCATTGAGCATTCCTAAGTCTTTTAAGAATGCTTTGAAGCTCTTTGCCTTCATTTGAGAGCCATTATCAGAGTGGATCTTGGGCTTATCTTCTCTTTCGTAAAATCCGTGTTCTAAAAGAGCAAAGTCGACTGTTTTCTGGACATCCTTTGGAGTCATTGTAGCCGATAGATCCTAACCTACAATGTATCGGGAATAGAGATCAATCACTGCGATAAGATACCAGAAACTATTCTTTACTGAAATGAAACTTATATCTACCAGCCAAATCTGGTGCACATAGGTGGCAATTACTTTCCCTTTTTTATGTTTTGGTATCCTCAGATGGTGCTCTTTGATAAGACCTTCTTCTTTTAGTCTTCGATAAACACTGGAAAATGAAACGGTAGCTATTCCTTGTTGATCTAGATTGAACTGGATCTCTCGATGCCTCTCTTTAGGATGAGAAAGAGCATAATCAGAAATAGCCTCTTCTTCCTCTTTGAGGAGCTTGTTTAGTATCACTTTGGCTACCGGCTCTTCATCAATAAGAGCATCGATTCCAAAGAGCGAATAATTTCTTCTCCAGGAATAGAATCTCTTGGGTTTCAGCCCCAATACCCTTGAGGCTCTCTTAGCCGGAAAAGAAGAATCTTCTATTATATCAACCAGCTCTTTCTTAAGATAAACATTCAATCTATAACCAGAAATGGGCCCTAATAGTCCCAATTGGTCTTTTTTTTTAGAAGATTGATCTCCTCTGCTTGA
>CAZQMG010000205.1:0-2483 GCA_964594375.1 uncultured Clostridia bacterium
AAATGGAAGGATTATCTTTATGGAGAGCGAATCTACATTCTTCTGAGCCTGGTGGCAAAGTCTGCCTTAGCCTGGCAGGTATTCTTTGGAACGCTCAGACCGGTTTGAGGGAGATAAGAAGTCTTTCTCTGTTCCCAAATCCCTAGTAGACGGAAGCAAGGTGGAAGTTAGGATTCCGTAGTTCTTCGTTCAAATAGTTGCTCTAGATACATTCGGATATAAACAATTATATTCATGGATATGACCTGCCTCCATAGATTATACCTCTTGTTAAGTTAGAATCAAGGCAACGATCACCTCGGGCCAGGTGCTCGGTACTTTGATGGACCGGACTGCGGGGTGCACTTATGAAATTGTCTGTGTTTTTGATCTTTCCAATACTGCTAAGGTTTCATCCAGAATATGGCGGCAGGTTTTCTTTTGGGAGGTATTAAGTACCCTGCTAAAGAACGGAACAGTACATTCTCTTCTTCCTACTATCTTCAGTTGAAATGAGTCTACTTGTCTCTTCTCAAAAGCCTGTTATGGGTAGGCGTCTGTCATCGCCAACGAGGCTGGGATAGGGTATGAGGGGATTTCAACATTCACCATTTCCCTTTTGAAGTTCTCGAAAAAAGTTCTAACGTCGTCCTGCCAGGCGCACCAGCATTTGAAATATGCTTCTGGAGAGTATTATCAAATTTATCTAGATGCCCATCCTAGTCAAATTGATACTTAACTTTTGCACGAAATTAGTTGTATAAATTCTAATTGAGTCACCAGACAATGTCTTGCAGGATGTGTTGCCTTAAGGCTTAGGAGAATCTTCCTTTAGGGGCGATGTAGTTATTCGCTCGAAAACACCACATCCATCTTCATTTAATAGATTAACGGTTACACCTGTTACCGTGCCTTCAGGATCGGCTTCAAATAATGCAAATACACCGGGTTCACTTATGTCGTTATAAAACGGCCAGTATACAGAGAATGTATCTCTATTCCAGGGCGTTAGGTACATTTCGACTTTATCGGGTCCTATAGTTAAAACAAGACCTCCCTTTTTCTCGCTAATATTAATCTGACCGTAAACGGCGTTTTGGTAATCTCCGACATACTTCTGCAAAGACATAGCTGGTAAAGCATCTTCTGGAGGAACCGGAAGCTCTGTCTCTACTCTCTTCATTCCCTCTTTCATGCTAGCGAGCATTTCCCTACTCCAATCCACATCTGGATTGCCCAAATACATATCAAGGAAACGGAACGCCAGAGCGTCGGGTAGACTGGAGTCTATTAAATTGGAAAGAACGACTATGCCGACCTTTGCCTCAGGTACTATTGCTACCATCGTTTTACACCCTGTCGTACCGCCATTGTGCCAGACAATCGGGTAAGGAGTATTTTCTCTATAAACCCATGCCTGAGCATAGTATTGTTTTTTTCCGGTAGATAAAGTAGTAATAGTTTTCGGCGTATGCATAAAATTCATGCTTTCTTCTGTAACTAAAAGCTTACTGTCAAATACACCGCTATTAACCTGAAATTTCAGCCACTTTGCCATATCGGTTATATTCGAATTAATACCCCCTGCCGGTCCATATACATAAGACCAGTGTAAGTACGGCCAGTCCTTGCAAAGAGTAATGATTTTGTCCCCAAGCCTATGGTGCAAGGAAGTTACGTCTTCCATCTCTTGAAATGATTCCATATCCATAGTGGAAGCAGACATGCTAAGTGGCTCAAAAATACGTTCTTTGATATTTTCCTCCCAGCTTTTCCCTGTATGTTTTTCTATCAGTTCGGCAGCTACCAGGAAAAGGTTGTTTTGGTAAGCGAATTCGGAACGAAAGCTGCTGGTAGGTTTTACATAGCGAAGTGCATGTCTGGTATAATCTCTGTCAAAACCGAACAGTACAAGTGCATCTAACGCATGAGGGGGCATCCCGCTTCGTTGAGCCATCAGGTCCTCTACCATGAACTCCCTACTAACCCAGGGATCGTACATTTCAAAATCCGACAGATGTTCAATAACAGGATCTTTCCATTTTATTTTGCCCTCGTCCACTAACATGGCTACCAATACCGCTGTAAACGCCTTGGATGTCGAACCAACCTGAAAGATAGTATCTGTGGTAACCGGATTATTTCCCTTGTCTGTCTTAACACCGAAGGCCTTGCTATAGACGATATCATCTCCTTGTACAATTGTCACAGCCATACCTGGTGTTTCCCAGTCACACATACTTTCTTCTGCATATTGCTCAAATTTTGCTAATATTACTGCAAGTTCCTTGTCGCTTACCGGTTTAGGTTCACCTTGAGCAGCGAGAGACGAGAAGAAAGAAACGAGACAGATAATTATTAGGACATTTTTCCAACGCATCAGTTTCCTCCTGGTATAATTTTTTCCTATCATTTACCAAACCTATTATTGCTTGCATTTAGAAGATAGTCAAGGTATTCTGCGCAACACGGCTTGACTAAATAAAGAGATGGTCATACAATTC
>CAZQMG010000206.1:0-2479 GCA_964594375.1 uncultured Clostridia bacterium
CATTTTTGCCCACTTTTTTCCATCTGATAGGATACAAGATTAGACCTCTCTGTCAATCTTATCAAAATTGACAAAACCTCTCTCCTTGCTATAGTAATGAGAATAATCAACTAATCTATAAGTAGTCATTCTGTTAAAAAATGAAGGAAGGGTATGAATAAGAATGTTCTGGCAGAGTATCCTCTCTTAAAAGAAAAGAAAATTACCAGATATTCTGTCGCTGTTAGCGGAATAGTGCAAGGAGTGGGATTTCGCCCCTTTATTTATTCCTTAGCTAAGAAAAATTTTCTTAAAGGTTTTGTCCTCAATAACACCGGCGGAGTAAAAATAGAAGTAGAAGGAGAACGAAAAAACATAAAGAAATTCCTGAGCGAGATAGAAACCTCTTTCCCTCCTCTGGCTGTTATTGAGAAGATAGACTACCGGGAACTTTTCCCCGCAGGCTATAGTGACTTCCACATTAGAAAGAGTAAAAAAGAAAAAAAGAAATTCCTGCCTATCTCTTCTGATATTTCCATTTGCCCTGATTGCCTGAAAGAGCTTTTTGATCCAAATAATCGCCGTTACCGATACCCTTTCATAAACTGTACCAACTGTGGACCCCGCTTCACCATTATTGAAGATATTCCCTATGACCGCAGTCGCACTACTATGAAAGTCTTCCCCATGTGCCGGCAGTGTGAATCAGAATACCAGGACCCCTTAAATCGCAGATTCCATGCTCAACCCAATGCCTGCTCTAACTGTGGCCCTCAGGTGAGTTTATGGGACTCCCAGCAAAGAAAAATAATGGTCGCTGACCCCATAAAAAAAGCAGGACACCTGCTTCAAAAGGGCTATATCATGGCGATTAAAGGACTGGGAGGATTCCATCTAGCCTGTGATGCTACCTCAAAGAAAACGGTAGCTACCTTAAGAAAGAGAAAATATCGAGAAGACAAACCTTTCGCTTTGATGGCGCTTAACATGAAGATGATAAAAGAGTTCTGTGAGATGGACGAAGATGAGAAAAATCTTCTTCTCTCCCAACGAAGACCAATTGTTATTTTAAAAAAGAGAAAGCGCTGTTCCCTGGCAGTAGATGAAGTAGCTCCTCACAATAATTACCTCGGCTTTATGCTTCCTTATACTCCTCTTCACTACCTTCTCTTAAAGGAAGTTAATCTTCCTTTAGTTATGACCAGTGGTAATATAAGTGAGGAGCCCATAGTCTATTCAAATGAGGAAGCATTTACTAGACTCAAGGGAATCGCTGACTATTTCCTCATTCACAATCGGGATATTCGGATGAGAACCGATGATTCAGTGACCAGAGTCTTCCAAAGGAAAGAGTTTTTTATTAGACGCAGCCGCGGATATGCACCTCAACCTATGAAGGTCGATACTTTCTTTGATGAACCCATTCTAGCCTTAGGAGGGCAGCTGAAAAATACCTTCTGTCTGGCTAACAAAAACCGGGCGATTATCTCCCATCATATTGGTGACTTGGAAAACCTGCCTGCTTTGACTTCTTTTGAAGAAGGAATAGAGCATTTCTTGAAGTTATTTCATACCTATCCAAAAATCCTGGCCTGCGACCTTCATCCAGAATATATTTCCACTAAATTCGCTCAGGAATATATAAGAAAACTGGGAGAAGGAGCTCAACTTATTCCAGTCCAGCATCATCATGCCCATATTGCCAGCCTAATGATAGAGCAAGGAATAAAAGAGACCCTCATTGGTGTGTCTTTTGATGGAGCAGGATTAGGAAGTGATGGAAATATCTGGGGAGGAGAATTCCTCATAGCCAATTTTTCCTCTTTTAGCCGTGCTGCCCATTTAAAAGAGATTCCTCTGCCCGGTGGTGAGCAAGCCATTAAAGAGCCCTGGCGAATGGCCCTTTCTTATTTAAAAACATCTTATGGAAAAGATTTCTATCGCCCTGCCCATAAATGGCTGAAAAGGATTGACCCGCATAAGCTCTCTCTGGTTAGTACCTTAATAGAAAAGAAAATAAACTCCCCTTTAACCTCTTCTATGGGTCGGCTCTTTGACGCCGTTGCTAGTATCATCGGACTGCGAGATGAGGTGAATTATGAAGGCCAGGCAGCTATAGAGCTGGAAATGCTGACTAGTAAACAGGAAAAGGGAGATTATCCCTTTGAAATTTTTCCAGAGGGAGAAGAACTAATTATTGATGCTACTCCTATCATCAGAGCAGTAATAGACGACCTTAACAGAGGTAAAAGAAGAGATATCATAGCCGCTAGATTCCACAATAGTGTGAGCTCTATTATCCTCAAAATCTGTCAATTATTGCGAGAAAAGAGAGGTCTGAATAAAGTAGCTCTCAGCGGAGGAGTCTTCCAAAACATTTATCTATTAGAAAGGGCATTTTCTCTCCTGGGAAAAGCAGGGTTTAGGACTCATACCCATCAATATGTTCCTGCTAATGATGGGGGAATTTCCCTGGGTCAGGCAATAATTGCCCATTATA
>CAZQMG010000207.1:0-2464 GCA_964594375.1 uncultured Clostridia bacterium
CTAGGGTCTGCTCTAGTCGGAACGTGATAAGGGTAGCCGAAGGAAGCTTGAGTGAGGATTAACTGATCTCTTCTTTTCCCCAAATCAAGTCTTTAGGTAGGGACCGTCTAGAGAATAACAGGCATTTGCGGATAAAAGCCTGTAAGGCATCGTGTTTTTTGATGCAGTTTAACCGTTCCGTTTTGAGGCTTTTCTGAAGAATACCTATTTATCCATGGCGAATGGTGGGTCTATTCTAATGGATATGTTCTATCCCAAAACGCGGGTCAATGCAGATATGGAAAATGTTTGGACGTCTCACAGTCTTGTGCGCAAGAACAAGACGATAGAATGCAAGGATAAACGAATACTTCTGGGTGATGTCGAAGAGAGAATTCGGATCTTCATTGAGAACGGGAAAGAAACAAGGATCAAGACTTTGAGAAAATATCATTCAAAAAACGCCATCAATACGATGCTAGAAAATTGTGGATTTAGTAACGTCAGGGTTTCCAACACCTATAGCACAGGTGGCTTTGTTAACATAGGGGAAGATACACCAGTCCCCAAACATAATTTTCTGGTAAGAGCAACCAAGCACTGAAAATAGCGCTGAACATAGCCTCACTTCCAAAACAGGATTCAAAATATACGATCTTCACCACATCAAAGCCCCCAACAGATTGGCAAGTGCTGAGATTTGACCTAGGAAAGTCATTTTGGAGTGATCCAGCTCCAAATAAATAGTTGGTTGGAATAGAGATTTTGGTGTCCAAATAGTGTCCATGTGAGATACAAAATAATACGAAATTTAACTCTGGAAGGAATATTTGACTCTGCTCGACAATATGGATAGATTAGCAATAAAGCTAAGGTTTCTCTAGGAGGCTAGGAAAGGGCTTTTTCTAACACAGAATAAAATGGAAAGGACAAAATTAATTAATATACTAGTAGAGGAACTCGGTGAGAGTTACTCTAAGTTATTGGGCATAAACCTCTTATCCCGTGGGAGTGATGAGATATTCAAGTGGTTTTTGGCTTCTCTTTTATTTGGAGCAAGAATATTTGAGTCTATTGCCAGGAAAACTTATAAGGAATTTGAAAAAAAGAAAGTTATATCACCTGAGAAAATCATGGATACTGGCTGGGATGGGCTTGTAATTATTCTAGATGAAGGAGGATATGTCCGTTATGATTTTAAAACAGCTACCAAACTTCTAGAGACAACAGGAAATCTTCTTAAAGAATACAAGGGTGATTTGAATACCTTACATTCAAAGGCAAAAGATAGTAGAGACCTTGAGGAAAGGTTAATAAATCTGGGTAAGGGAATTGGCAAAGTTACAGTAGCTATTTTTCTAAGGGAGCTAGGAGGTATATGGGAAAAAGCAGATCCATTTCCCACAATCTTAATAGTTGAGGCTGCTCGGAATTTAGGCTTTACGAAAGAGGATAGTGATGAAAAGGTTCTGCAAGATCTAAAATCTGCATGGAATAAATCCAGAATAAAAATAAAAGCGAAAGATTTTGTTCACTTTGAAACAGCTCTCCTCAGATTGGGAAAGGACTGGTGCCGAAAGAAAAAATGTCAGCAATGCTCTTTTTCCTCAAATTGCCAGCGATTCTGACAAATTAAAATACTTTGTTTTTTCCTTTCTATTTTTTCCGATGCCATTTGTTAACTCTATATTTCTAATGTACCCTTATCAAAATCTATCTTTGCTTTAAGCTCTCTCAAAGATCTGAGTCCTAATAAACCATCAACATAGCTTCTTGCAGGTAGGTCATGACACACTATTTCTATATCTCTGATTTCTTTCCCAAGGATTCTTATTATATCTACCTTTATTAGAGGAACTCTTTCCACTCCACTTGCTGTAACTAAAGTAATTCTTTGAGAAGAAATATCGGGTCTGTAACCTAAAGCTTCTGCTATCTCCCAAGGAATCATAGTATAAGTTGCTCCCGTATCTACTGCCATCTTCATTCTTCTTTTTGCAACCATACTTTCCAGAGTCACCTCAAGAACAATTACAGGAGAATTGGGATTAAATCTTATCTGTGCCATTGAAAGCCACCGCATATCCCTTTTGGGGAATCTCTCCAGCATAGGTTATGTAAAGGTCATTTTTCATCTTTTTCTGTTCTTCATAAATCTCATCCCTGTTTTTACTGTGTAAAATAAGTTCTCCTTTTATTGGTCTATCAAGCTCATCTATTTCTATAACTTTTATTAGGAGCCATTCATCCTTATATTCTTTTACCAAATCTTCTATCCTTTCCATAATTACCCCCTTTTAGTTTCATTATTAGCTAAACTATAAAATCTTTATCCCACAATGCAAGTCAAGTTTTGCAATATACATCATCATATTCTACGCTTAACACTTAATAAGTCAATTCTGCATGTTCCAGTAATTCTCCACCATAATATCCGGTGGCCAAATAGTGTCTATCTCAGGCACAAAATCACATGAATTGATGC
>CAZQMG010000208.1:0-2444 GCA_964594375.1 uncultured Clostridia bacterium
ATAGCATAATTCTGAAAAATGTCAAAAATGGCTAATCTTACTTCCTCTGTTCGCTATGCCAAAGGAGTAGGTGAGAAAAGGGCACAGCTTTTCAAAAAGCTGAATATCAGAACAGTTTCTGACCTTCTTTATCATTTTCCTGCCTATTACGAAGACCGTTCCAATGTTGCTCCCATTGGACAAACTTCATCTGGCAAAAGACAGGTAATTCAGGGTCAAGTTCTCTTGGTCAATCAGTTTAAAATAACTAAGAAATTATCTGTTTTTAAAGCAGCAATTAGAGATAACAGCGGAGTAATTTATGCTATCTGGTATAATCAAAGTTATCTTAGTAAGCTTGTTAAGAAAGGGAAGGAACTTGTAGTGAGCGGTAAGGTAGAGTTGAAATTTGGTCAAAAACAGATTAAGGTGGAAGATTTTGAGTTTCTATCCGGCGATGAGAAGGATAATCTTCATTTAAGAAGAATTGTCCCTTGTTATCCTTTGACTGAGGGTTTATCTCAGAGGATGCTGCGCAGAATTATCAAAACAAACCTGGAAGAGAAATCTTTTTACCTGATAGACTCCTTGCCCTATGAGATAAGAAAACGTTATTCATTTATTTCTTTACCCGAAGCATTGAATAATATCCATTTTCCAGAAGATTTCTCCCGACAAAAAGAAGCTCGGCGAAGACTGGTCTTTGAAGAACTGTTTCTTCTACAATCTGCCCTTGCTTTAAAAAGAGAAGAGTATAAGAAAGAATCAGGAATTCCCTTTTCCACAGATAGGGAGTTGACCAGCTCCTTTTTTCATTATCTTCCTTATTCACTAACCCTGTCCCAGAAGAAAGTGATAAGAGAAATACTGGAGGATATGCGCAGTTTTCATCCTATGAACCGCCTACTACAGGGAGATGTAGGCTCAGGCAAAACCGTGGTAGCCACACTAGTCTTACTTACAGCTATAGCCAATGGATACCAAACAGCCTTAATGGCTCCTACTGAGATTCTTGCTCAACAACATTGGCTAAACTTGAAGCAGCTCCTGGAACCTATGAATATTAAAGTGGCCTTATTAGTGAGCGACCTTCCCTCTGGGGATAAAAAAGAGATTCGGGCAGGGCTAAAAGAAGGCAGAATACAACTGGTTATCGGTACGCATACTTTAATTCAAAAAGAGATTGATTTCAATGAACTGGGAGCAGTGGTGATTGATGAACAGCATAGATTTGGAGTTATGCAACGCCTGAGCTTACGCAGTAAAGGTAAGTCTCCCCATGTTTTAGTGATGACAGCAACTCCTATTCCCAGAACTTTAGCTTTAACTTCCTATGGTGACCTGGATCTTTCTATAATTGATGAGCTTCCGCCGGGGCGTAAATCTGTCATTACCCGCTGGATAAGTGGGAGTAAAAGGAGAGAGCTTTATCGGTTCATTACAGAAAAATTAAAAGAGGGAATACAGGCCTATTTTGTCTATCCTTTGATTGAGGAGTCAGAGGAACTGGACCTAAAGTCTGCTCAGGAGGCGGCTGACCGATTACAGAGAGATATTTTTCCCCGTTTTAGAGTTTGTCTGCTGCATGGGAGAATGAGAAGAGAAGAAAAGGAAAGAATAATGAACTCCTTTCGGGAGAAAAAAATCCATATTCTTGTTTCTACTACTGTTATAGAGGTAGGGATTGATATTCCTAACGCTAGTCTGATGCTCATAGAAAATGCAGAACGTTTTGGCCTGGCTCAGCTTCATCAACTCAGAGGAAGAATAGGCAGGGGTTCCAGGCAATCTTATTGTTTTTTCCTTACAGGAGAGAAAATTTCTCAACAGGCAAAAGAGCGAATAAGAATTATGTGCAAGGTGAATGATGGTTTTCTGCTAGCTGAAGAAGACCTTAAGTTACGTGGTCCGGGAGAATTTTTTGGAACCAGACAATGGGGAATGCTCAATCTAAAAATAGCTGATTTAATAAAGGATGCTCAAGTGCTTTATTTAGCCCGTAAGGAGGCTTTCCAACTGGTGAGGAAAGACCCTGGACTAAAGAATTATCCCCAATTATGGGAGGAGCTCAATAGAAGATTCATCCAGCAGTTGGACTTAGTTAAGGTAGGATAAATTCGTATCTATTATAGCGTATAGCGGGTAGCGTTTAGCGGATAGGAAATCATCAAAGCTAAAAATTAAAAGCGCAAAACGAAGAACTATAATTCAATGGTATAGGAATTTCCTTTTTCCCCTCACCT
Source organism: uncultured Clostridia bacterium (assembly GCA_964594375.1). Classification (GTDB taxonomy): domain Bacteria; phylum Aerophobota; class Aerophobia; order Aerophobales; family AE-B3A; genus AE-B3A. Next base: position 2,223 of record CAZQMG010000208.1, read on the forward strand.
CAATCCTCTCCCCACGGGGGAGAGGAAGAAACAATAAATAGAACTCCTTTCCCCACGGGGGAGAGGAAGAAACAATAAATAGAACTCCTCTCCCCACGGGGGAGAGGAAGAAACAACAAATAGAACTCCTTTCCCCACGGGGGAGAGGAAGAAACAATAAATAGAACTCCTCTCCCCACGGGGGAGAGGGAAGGGAGAGGGGGTAAGTTCAGCTATCTTGAA
>CAZQMG010000209.1:0-2440 GCA_964594375.1 uncultured Clostridia bacterium
CCTAGCCGAGAATTCAGTCTTTCTCAAGAAAGCTGACCTGGCCGGCAAGTTGCTAAGAGCTCTCTAAGAAACTGAGATGAGCACCTCCTTGTTGCCCGGACTTCCCCTGGACAAAATATCCAGGGCGACCAGGTAGGGTAGGGTACTTTTCAAAGCACAGTGACTGTCCGGACAGCGGACACCATGCTTAAACCATTATCATTACTGACTTTACGGCCATGAAATAAAACAACACAAAAAAGTTTATAGGTCAACAAAAGGAGCACTGGCTATATGTCTTAATGGTTGCTGATAAATAGGGACAGCGTCTATTATTATTGATAGATTGAGTCGCTGCATGTAAGCTTTTGGCATGCCACGCATATCAAGAGTTGTAGTAATAGGTTTTCCTCATCATCCTACTTAAAGGGGAAATTGTCAGGAATGTGTTTCTTAAGGCAAAGATGGTTTAAGGTAACGCCTGGGGTGTCCTAGAGATTACATTCAAAGAAACTTCTTGAAAATATGGGTATATTGTCCCATAAGTAAGAATCAATAAATGGGCGCTGTCCCTATTTACATCCAGGCTTCTGAATATGCCAGAAAGATCAAGACCTGATTCCAGGCACGACATTTACAGATCAAAATTTGACAAATGGCGGTTTCTCGCCTATAATCCAGGAAAATTCGAGTTACAAGTTACCGTTTGGCGTGAATCGGAGCAACAGTAGGAAGAATAAGCAATGAAGCTTAACCAAGAAGAAACAAAAGTTCTTGAAGAGTTTAAGCGAAGAGTGTAAGAGCAATTTCCTGGAGAGGTCGTCAATATGCTGGTTTTTGGGTCAAAAGCCAGAGGAGATGCTACTCAGGAATCAGATATTGACGTAATCGTCATTACTCACTCCGACGATAAGAAACTTGCCAAGAATATTCGTTATACTGGCTATGACTTGGAAATAGAGCACGGTATTATTCTCTCGATTCAAGTATATTCACAGAGGCATATCAATTATCTGAGAAATATACCTACTCAATTTATACAGAATATTGATCGGGAGGCGATATCATGTCACTCATACCAGCCTTTCAAATAGGCCTGTGGAATGCCTGGATTTTCATGCTTTTATGTCTCTTACCTGTTCCCCTGGTGGCTTTATTTCATAAAGGCGTATTTAAGAAAACAGATTCTATTCATGCTTCTATTCTTACTGGGACGGAGAATAAGATTCTTGTTTTCTCAAAGGTAGTTATGTTCTCCCTCTTTATCTACTCTATTTTCCTACCATTACAATTAGGGACGATATGGTTTTACATAGGCCTGCCTATTTGTTTATTGGGATTAATTTTGCAGACGGGTGCTTGGGTAAATGTTGCTACCAGCCCAGTTGATAAACCCATTACCAAAGGACTATATCGTTATTCAAGGCATCCTATGTATGTTACTCTACCCTTAATATTTATAGGTACAGGTATAGCTTCAGCCTCATGGCTTTTTTTATTGCTTTCCATCATACTTACAATTACGCATTTCTGTAATGCAATTCCGGAAGAACGCGTATGCCTTGAGGTATATAGTAATGCATATCGTGAATATATGAAAAGGACCCCGAGATGGATAGGGATGCCGAAATCAGAGAAAAAGGTAAAAGAGTAGAGAATAAAAGAAGGTTAAGATTACGATACAATAATTCAAAAATCAAGACCTGACCCCATATACGCAGTACATAACAAATTTTGAAAAATGGGAGGGCCCTTGAAAGAAAGAGGAGGTGATTTGAAATGGCAAGAATAGAGAGAATTAATACTATTAATGCCCCTGTGGAGAAAGTGTTTACCTATCTTAGTGATCCGATGAACGAGCTGGAATGGTTCCCGGGTATGATGGAAGTGAAGGATGTGACCGGAAAGGGAGTAGGCGGCCGTTATCGTTTTGTCTACAGATTGATTGGCCTGAGCCGAGAAGGCGAGAGCACATGCACGGAGTATATCCCTAACGAGCGGATAGTAACTCAGAGTAAAGGTGGTATTGTGAGCACCTTTACTTGGACCTTCAAGTCCCAGAATGGGGGAACCGAGCTCTCCGTTGTGATAGATTACACTATTCCCATACCCGTACTGGGCAAAGTAGTTGAAGCCGTGGCACTGAAGTGGCTTGAGCGAGAGGCGGACATGGCTGGAGACAACATCAAGGCAAGAATGGAGGCCTAGAGCAACAAGTAGAAAGATGGTGAGAAGTGGAGCTGCTTTGCCTTTCTGGTGTCGGGTATCATAGTCTGGGGTAGCAATGTGGCTTATTACATTACTCTGGCATCTTTGATGAACACAGTATTAATGTTAATTGGCCTGGTGCTTCTTGTTATTGGACTAGTGATTCCCGCCAAGGCCATTTTGGGTGGAGAAGCTGACAAGAAATAAGAGATTTAGGTTCTTTGCCATGAACATGCCCTTCCCTCATAACGGA
>CAZQMG010000210.1:0-2429 GCA_964594375.1 uncultured Clostridia bacterium
CCTAGCGATGATTACCGACCCGGTTTTTGTCCTACAGCTGGTAATTCTATTCTGAGTGCCCGCCAATAGTTAACAAATTCCCGTTTTTTGGTATGATGACAAGGGACAATCTCAAGATTGAAAGTAAGCTACTCCAAACTCTCAACCTTTAGCGGATGCCTCTCCAGGTGGAAGTGTACGTGTAAGGTTAGCTTTCTAAAAAAGCCATGATAAAATCATGACAGGGACTTTGAAGAGAATGACTTTTGAAAATACTTCCAGAAGATTTAAGCCAAAAATCGGAATAGGTAAGCTACACTTGGTGCTCTTTCTGGCCACCCTAGGCACAACTTTGGCAGCAGGCTATCTACAGTCACTTCCCCTAGTTGGGCTAGAGCTGCTTGAGAGTGCTTGGCATGGAGCAATAGCGTTCTGCCTGGGAATCTTGGGAATCCTGGGCTGTCATGAGATGGGCCACAAGCTGATGGCAAATAGAAGGGGAATAGAGGCTAGCTTTCCTTATTTCATCCCTGCTCCAACCTTGATAGGTACCTTTGGGGCAGTAATTCGGATGAGAACGCGTCCCGGAAATAGAAATTCACTTTTTGATGTGGGAGCTGCTGGACCTATTGGAGGGATGTTAGTCGTGATTCCGGTGACAATATTAGGGCTCCTCTGGTCATTTCCAGTGCCAGCTGAGTCAGTCAAAGGAATATCACTATCTGAGCCACTTCTGTTTCAATGGTTAGGGAAATGGCTGGTTAGCCTGCCATCAGGCAGTGTACTTTTGCTCCATCCTTTAGCCTTTGCCGGATGGGTAGGAATGCTGATAACCATGCTGAATCTAATGCCGGTAGGAATGCTTGATGGTGGTCACATAAGTAGGGCCTTGTTTAGCCACACAAAAGTCTTTAGATTTTTCTTCTTCGAACTCTCTTTACATAGAATAATCTCAATGGTAGGTGTTCTGGTAACAGCAATACTGGGCTACTGGTTAATGGCTCTTTTGATGTTATTCTTTGGAGTGCGCGGTCATCCCGGACCAGTAGACGATGCAATACCATTGAGCAATGGCAGAAAGATACTTGCGGTGGGGCTACTCTGTCTACTGGTTGTTTGCGCTACACCTTTGCACAGTATTATCTCAAGGTAGAAAAAAGGAGAAATAAAGGAGGTGGCAAAGAGGATTGAAAATCTTTTTTATCTTGCTCCAATAGAAGACCCGAAAGCCTGGAAAAGCGTGCTTGGATTTTTTAATCAAAAGTTTAGTCTGGATATTGATTTAGAAGGGATTTCACAGAAAATCAGAAGACAGAATGAAGAGATCCACAAACTGAGGAGAAGAAAGCCAGTAACTGATAAATACCTTACCCAATTAGAGGGTGGGTTTATGCTAAATGAAAAAGAGCAGGAAAGATTAGTCAAAGAAGTTTACGAATCTCTCAAAGAATGTAAAAGGGGATGAAATGAATACATGGCAGATAGGGGTGTATCAAGCCATTGGATTAGTACCCGAAAGCTGGAGGTTGGCAATCATACCTTTTTGTATTATTATATAGTACGAGGTAAAAGGAGGAAGAAAATGACCCTGGGAATTGGACCAAGACAAAAATGCAGTTTTACGCTTTCCCCAAGAGTTGTTAAATGGATAGAATCAAAGGCTCGAGAGTATAAGGTTAGTCGAAGCAAGTTAGTCGATCAAGTGTTGGACAGAGAGTCCCAAAAAGAAAAAGAAGAGCAAATGAAAGAAGGGTACAATGCGTTGAAAGATATTCTCAAAGCTACCGCTAAAGCAAGCACATCTCTTCAAAGAAAAGTAATACCAGATTATTAAGGAGAAAGTAGTTGAAAAGAAAAGCCATCATGCGGGGTGATATTTATTGGATAGAATTCGATTCCCCAATAGGCAAACGTCCAGCGCTCATCATTCAGAATAACATCGGAAATGAATATGCTCCCACAGTAATTGTCGCAACAATAACTTCCACTCCCAGTGACAAGAGTTATCCCACTGATGTTCTACTTCCAAACGGAACTCTTTCTAGAAAGAACTCTCGAGTACTGACTGCAACAATTACTACAGTTGACAAGGATGACCTGGGACAGTATATAACTTCGCTTTCTGACGAAATTATGGAAGACGTTGATTTGGCATTGCTGGTTTCTTTAGGTTTAGAAAAACATACAAAGATGTCAGAGGATTCCTCAGATATAGAATAATCAATTAAGCCGACAGAGCCGCTTCCCAAAACTCCGAATGATATTAGTTCGGAATTTTTTAATGAGAATACTTGTATGTCAAGGGATAGTTCCGATTATGGTCGTTGACCTATAGTTTGACTTTAGGAAAAAAATTATTACAATATTAAAGGTTAAGAATCGGAAGAAGAGAGAGTTTCTTAAGAGATTAGGACTTTCCGAGAAGGACAGTCTATGAGATTGATGCGGGG
>CAZQMG010000211.1:0-2426 GCA_964594375.1 uncultured Clostridia bacterium
TGCTAATGCCCTGCTCTTAATTGGATGGGTTGGAATTACCGGGGCTTTTCATTTATATGAAACGTCTTATATATTTTCGCTTATCTGTAGAGGTTTGATTCATCAAACCCGCCAATTTTCTGGCTTCATAAATGAAGTCGCTACAAGGGATGCGCAATTATTTATGTCGTTTCATATAGATGGATTTGCCGATACAGTGGACGGGCTCTGCGGTGGCAAAAATAAAGAACAAATATTAAGGATAATGGAAGATAGCTTCATCGGAGCTAAGGGAGTAATGGTTGATAACGAGTCATGTTCGTCGTCATCATAGACATTATAAAACGAGTGGTCATATATGGCAGGGACGTTTTAAGAGTTTTGTTATTCAGAAGGATAATTATCTATTAACTGCACTGCGATATGTTGAAGGAAATCCAGTGAGAGCAGGCTTAGTCAGTTCAGCAAAAGATTGGCTATGGTCAAGCCATATAGAAAGGACAGGCATGGGATTCTGTCAAATAGTAGACAAAATTCCCATCGAGTTACCGCAAAATTGGAGTAGGTATGTGGATGAGCCCTTAATGGATAAAGAGTTAGAGGAACTTCATCGCAGCGTAAATCGTCAATCTCCTTTTGAGAATACTGAATGGCAAGGGCAAGTATGCCGGAGTTTTGGGTTAGAGCATACCATTAGGCCTCGTGGACGTCCTAGAAAAAGAGAATAAACAGAAAAAGTAGCCTGTCCCCTTTTTCTTTTTCTGTGTACGAGAAAAATGTCAGCCAAACGAATAATGATTCAGGGAACAGGGTCAGGAGTAGGTAAAAGTGTCATTGTTGCGGCTCTTTGCCGAATATTCAAACAGGATGGCTATAAGGTTGCTCCTTTTAAGGCTCAAAATATGGCTCTTAACTCTTTTGTCACTCGCGCAGGGGGCGAGATGGGAAGGGCCCAGGTAGTGCAGGCCGAGGCAGCCGGGATCGAACCCACCATAGACATGAATCCCGTTTTAATTAAGCCTACCAGTGATGTAGGAGCTCAAGTAATCGTCGGAGGTAGGCCTGTCGGCAATATGCTTGCTAATTACTACCATAACTACAAGACCGAACTTATTCAGATAGTATCCGATTCATTCCTCAATCTGGCTCGCCAATACCAGATAATAGTCATAGAAGGAGCAGGTAGCCCGGCTGAGATAAACTTGAGAGAAAATGACATCGTCAATATGAAAATGGCACAGATAGCTAACTCCCCTGTTCTCCTGGTAGGTGATATCGATAAAGGAGGAGTTTTTGCCTGGCTCGTGGGAACACTAGCACTTTTAACAGAAGAGGAAAAGGGGCGTATAAAAGGACTAATCATCAATAAATTCCGTGGAGATATAAATATACTTAAGCCCGGCCTGGATTATCTGGAGAAAAGATGTCAAAAGGATATTCTAGGAGTAATTCCTTATTTTAAGAATATACGAATAGAAGAGGAAGATTCACTCCCTCTGGAAAAAGCTATTTCTTCCCCTTCCAGAGAAAAAAGGAGAATCAATATCGAGATTATTTACTTACCTCATATCTCCAATTTTACCGACTTCGACCTTTTAGAAAAAGAGGAGGATGTATCTTTACGTTATGTAGGACGTAATCGCAGGATAGGGAATCCAGACTTATTAATTATCCCCGGAAGTAAAAACACTATTGATGACCTTCTCTATTTAGAAAAAACCGGCTATTATTCACAAATCTTGACTCTAGCTAAAAAGGGAAAGGTAATATTGGGGATTTGTGGTGGATACCAGATGTTGGGAAAAGAAATTCTGGATCCTCACCATATTGAATCTAAACGAGGAAAAATCCAGGGATTAGGGCTATTAAATATCACTACTATCCTGGAATTAAGTAAAATTACCTCCCAGGTGAAGGCTCACCTCATAGAAAAAGAATTTTTCACTGTAGAAGAAGAAATTGCCGGGTATGAGATTCATATGGGAACAACTAAGCTCCTAAGAGGGGTAAAGCCCTGGCTCATAATTACCAGAAGGTCATCTCAATTAGTAGATATTGAAGATGGAGCTATTGACAAAGAAGGGAAAATTATGGGTACCTATATTCATGGTTTATTTGATAACTATCAGTTCAGAAGAGCTTTTCTCAACTATTTGAGAAAGAAAAAAGGATTATCCTCCTATTATCCTCAAACTGAGATCTCTGCGGCAGAGCAAAAAAATAGAGAATATGATAAATTAGCTGGATTGGTGCGCCATAATCTAGATATTGAAAAAATATATCAAGTTCTAAGTGAATGGTGAGTGGTGCCCTCTCCCCTGTGGGGAGAGGGATGGGGTGAGGGGGAATTAACCATTTAACCAAGAGAATTGCCGAATTTAAGTTTGATGAGAGACAAGCAGTGTCTATAAAGAGAGAAAACATGAAAAAAACACCAGATTTAGAGA
>CAZQMG010000212.1:0-2422 GCA_964594375.1 uncultured Clostridia bacterium
TTCTTTTATGGCAGATGTTGCTGGTCCGCTTACTTCAGAAGTGAATGAGGACATATAATAGCTAAAACCTATCATATAGACTCCGGCCATAATCAGAGCAACTATGGCTGCTCCTACCATTTTTCCCGCTACAATGGATCTTCTTTTTACGGGCAGGGTCAAGAGAGTCTCCAGGGTTTTATTCTCCTTTTCCATTCCCATTGAGCTTATCACCATTATTCCGGCATACATAATTACCATCATCAAGATAACCGGAATCATAACCGATTGTGAAGTGGCGACACTTCTTATCATAGCGGGGTTACCGGGAACAGTTTTATCTCCTACCACTACGAATTCCTTTGTTCTTATAGGATTGATTACATCTTTTGCTCTTTTGTCAGGTGTGACTTCTTCAATGAATTCAAGGGCCATTTTCCGATTTATGGTATTTATTATTTGTCCCAGGGTACCGCTGGATACTACTTCTCCTATGCTTAGTCCTTTTACTATTGAGTATATCTCTAATTCTACTCCTTTTATCTCTTCAATATCTTTACCGAATCCCTGTGGTACTACCAGAAGAGCCTTCCCTTCTCTTTCTTTTGTTTTCTCTATTGCTTTTTCTATACTATCTTCATTGATTATACTTATCCGAACATTTTCTGGTTGGGCCATATTCTCTATGAAATTGTGTGAAATTAAGGTTTTATCGAGGTCTAAAATTGCTATCTCTATCGGTTTTTTCTCCTCATCTGTCACTCCCCCGATAAATTTTCCCATCATTCCGAACATAACTACCATAAAAACGAGGGAAATTATCATTTGCCGGGTTATCAGTTCCTTCATCTCTTTTTTAACAAGATTATAGAAGTTATTCATTTTACTACCTCCATAAACACCTCTTCTATGTTCTGTGCCTGGTACTTATCTTTCAATTTCTGGGGAGAACCGGTTTCTAATATTACTCCTTTGTCTATTAAAGCAATCCTATCACAGAGAAATTCTACTTCCAGCATATTATGAGAGGATAATAGGACAGTGGTGCCATTTTTGGCAAAGCTTTTAATCAGTCTTCTGATTGCCTGAGAGTTTATTACGTCCAGACCTGAGGTGGGCTCATCTAGAATGGCCAATTTGGGGTTTGCCATCAGGGCTCGAGCCAGGAGCAGTTTTCTGGTCATTCCCTTGCTATAGGTACTCACTTTCTCTTTTATTCGCTCACTCAGTTGAGCTATCTCTACTCCTCTTTTTACTACGCTTTTCTTTTCCTGGCTATTCTCCGAGTAAAATTCTGCCATAAACTCCAGGTAATCTTGTCCAGAAAGGTTTTTATAAGCGCCGGCTTCTTCAGGAAGGTAGCTGATACACTCTCTTACCTTGTCAGGCTGTTTGGTAAGGTCATAGCCAAAAATCTTGACACTGCCCGAGGTTACCTGGAGCAAAGTGGAAATGATTCGTAAAGCCGTGGTTTTTCCGGCACCGTTCGGACCTATCAGTCCGAATATCTCCCCTTTATCCACCTGGAAAAAAATTTCCTTGATTGCCCTGAGATTTCCGTAATCTTTTATTAAATTACTGACCTCTATAGCTTTATCCATTTTTCCCATCCTTATCCTCCCGACCACTCTTACACTTTTTAGCTTTAACGACCTCTTCTGGTCATAACTATGAAAACTCTACTTATCATAGGCACTATCCACATAATGAGTAAGATAGAGAAAAAAGGCGAAATTGTCCAGGCTCTACTTTTTCCTTTTACCTGAGCAATTTCGCCCGTCGGTTCGGCCTGGGGAGATAAATCCTCTATTCTGGCAATCTCATAAGCAAATGCTTTCTCTTGCATAGCCTTATCAGGGTACCATCCCAGAGAGTTATTTCTTCCCGTTGCTTCAACCCAAATCCAGCCTGACTCTTCATTAAATTTCAGGCTAATATTGGCTTTTTTATATCCAGGTAAATAGAGAAGAGTGGCAGCATGACCAGGAACCAGGACTATGGCTGTGCGGTATCCGGCTGCTTTATAGAGGGTAGCCAGAAAGACAGCGTAGTCCTCGCAATCTCCCCTTGCTCTCCCTTTTTGTATTTCTCTAGCCATTTCATCTGCATTTTGAGCGAATTCACGGTATCCGAATTGATCAAGGTCCTGAGTATATCTGATTTGGTTGCGAGCAAATAGGTATATTTTTTCTGCTCGTTGATAGAAATCAGAGTATCTTTCTCGAAACTCCTGACCCAACTTATAGGCAATATTAGTATTACTAGCAAGACTTTCAAAAATTATTACGGGACGGAATCCCTCTTCTGTAACCTGAAAGTATCCATCAATACCATTTGGTCTTGTGCGACATATTTGCCAGGAATCGTAGATTTCTCCCTTTATTTTATAGAAATTCTGGGCAGGAGCCTGCCAGGACAGTATCAGGAAAGCCAGACAGATTAA
>CAZQMG010000213.1:0-2399 GCA_964594375.1 uncultured Clostridia bacterium
GAAGTTATTTTTGAAAATGGCAACCTGCGTCTCGAAATTAAGTCTGCTATGGTGATCTTTGAAGGAAAGCTCAAGGATGATGACTTGAGCATCGAAGGAGAGTTGAGACAAAGTGGGCAGTCGTTTCCTCTCGTACTCAAGCGCGTTGATGAACCTGCCGAAGTCCGCCGACCCCAGGAGCCGAAAAAACCTTATCCCTATCAGGAAGAAAAGGTAGTTTATGAAAACAAAGAGGCAGCAGTTAAGCTGGCCGGCACTTTAACTAGTCCTGGCCAGGAAGGTCCATTTCCGGCTGTATTGCTCATCTCGGGTTCTGGTCCTCAGGATCGAAACGAAACGATATTAGGTCATCATCCCTTTCTGGTGCTTGCAGATTATCTGACTCGTCTCGGTATCGCTGTTTTGCGAGTAGATGATCGAGAAGTGGGGAAATCAGGCGGCGATTTTACTCAGGCTACAAGTGAAGATTTTGCCAGCGATGTTCTGGCTGGCCTAGAATATCTCAAGAGCCGTCAGGAGATTAACCCAAAGCAGATTGGTCTTATCGGACACAGCGAAGGAGGAATAATTGCACCTATGGTGGCAGTTCAATCTTCAGATGTTGCCTTCATTATATTGATGGCAGGAACAGGTCTAATGGGAGAGGAGATTCTCTATTTACAGGGCGAGCTGATCCTCAGGGCAGAAGGGGCCAGTGATGAAGCTATTGCCAAAAACCGCTCCCTACAAGAACAAATGTTCACCATAGTAAAAGAGGAGAAGGATAATTCTGTCGCTGAGAAAAGGCTGCGCGCGATACTGCAGGATGCGATATCGGAAGTCAGCGAAGAAGAAAGAAAGGAAGCTGAGGCTACCGTTGAGGCCCAAATCCAGTGGGTATTGTCTCCCTGGTTTCGTCACTTTCTAGCCTACGACCCCAAACCAACTTTAATGAAGGTGAAATGCCCTGTACTGGCCATTAATGGCGAGAAAGATGTCCAGGTGCCACCCAGAGAAAATCTGGCTGCCATTGAGGAAGCGCTGAAACTTGCAGGCAATAATAACTACACCATAAAAGAACTACCGCGTCTTAATCATCTCTTCCAGACTGCCCAGACTGGTTCTCTCTCTGAATACGCACGGATTGAAGAAACCATCTCACCTACTGCTTTAAAGATAATGAGCGATTGGATACTGGAACAAACCGAAGACAAAAGTATCTCTGACTGTGGCTGCCAATAATCCCTCACCTCATTGAATTAGCTAAAAGTAAGGTATCGACCGAAACTTCCATACTTCAAAATATTTAGAAAGGGAATCTATGGGCGGTGAGTCCAAGATCATCCCTCATTTCAATTATTTCTTCTTGCAGTTTTTTGTTTAATGGAATACCTTTTTTCCTTCTTTCAAGCCAAGCAAGGTGTTCCTTCTCTCCGGCCGTATAAATTCTACTCTCCCCTGGCATTTTTTTTGAAGCACGCAGAGCGCTCAAAATATTACCTGCTGTTTTCTTAAAGGACTTCAAATCTATAAAGGAGGAAATGTTAATTGCTATAAAAAAATGTCCAAGATGGTAAGGAACCCTCTTTCCATTTTTTATCCCTGAAAGCATTTTCAAGAAACTTCCTCCCTGAAGAGCAGAGCAAAGAATTTCTACTATAGTAGCATAGCCATAACCTTTATAACCACCACCCTCTTCCCCAATGCCACCAAGGGGTGCAAGAGCCGCCTTCCCCGTCTGCAACTCTTTTAAAATCTGATGGGTATCTGTTCTCGTCTTTCCGCTTTCGTCTATGACCCAACCCCTGGGGATTTCTTTTTCCTCCCTATCATATACTTCAATTTTCCCGCGTTGAGTGATCGAGGTAGCACAATCAAGAACAAAGGGAAATTCTTCATCTGTAGGAATTCCAAAAGTCAGAGGATTTGTCCCCAACATATTTTCGATGCCGAAAGTTGGCGCAATGGATGGCCTGGCGTTGCTTCCGGTAATTCCAATCATACCTGCTTGCACAGCCATTATTGCGTAGTACCCGGCAATGCCATAATGAGTAGAATTTCTCACAGCAACCATTCCCATGCCAAATTTCTCAGCCTTTTCAATAGCCATACCCATAGCCTTTTTAGAGATTACTTGCCCCATCCCGTTATGACCGTCAGCAACAGCTGTGCTAACTTCTTCTTTTACAATTTCAAAATGAGTAACAGGAGACTGAATTCCTGCTTTAATTCTATCATAATATATTGGCTTTAAGCGGTTAATACCATGAGAATCTATTCCTCTTTTATCTGCAGTAACGAGAACATCAGCGCAGACTTCTGCATCTTCTTCAGCCACTCCTAACCCTTTGAAAACATCAACTATGAATTTTTCCATAATATCAAACTTAACCCAAATAATATCTTCACCCATTTACTTG
>CAZQMG010000214.1:0-2334 GCA_964594375.1 uncultured Clostridia bacterium
CTCGGTCTCCCAGCCCATCTACCACTACCAGAATAACTCTCTTTTCTAAAGGCAACTCTTTTCCTTATAATTTTAATTTTCAGAATTATATCATCACGTGCATAGCAAGTTTACGTAGATTTGTTCGTACTATATTATCAAGGATAACTAATCACTGTTATCTCGGTTTTATCAAGATTCTCAATAGCAATGTCTGTACAGACGTACTTGAACTCTTCATCTTTTCCCTGAGAGAAATTACTATTTTCCATTTCGCCTTGCTCAGATTTCATAACTTCCAGTCGAAGTTCAACAGCAACTTCAATCTCTTGAAGTGCTTCTTTTCGAGTTTTTCCAAATGCCGAGCATCCCGGTAATTTTGGAACTACTGCAATATAACCCTCATCCTCTTCACTGTAAAAAAGTTCTATGGTGTAACCATTCATTTAGAACTCACTTTCTGAACTCCTTTATTGTAACTATTCATTAAAGAAAGTCAAACTGACCACACCCTGACAAAATAGCTTCAACCGCTTAGCCTAATAACGCTTTTCTATCATCGTTCCGGGATAATAGAACTGAAGAATTTCCTCAAAACTATAACCCTGTTCAGCCATCCCCTTTGCTCCCCACTGGCACATCCCCACACCATGACCTGAACCCCTTCCTTGGAAGAGAAAATAACTCATTCCTTCTTTCGAATAAAGCTTTACCTCATCGAATAAGGCGCTTCTTAACTTGTCTGTACCGAACCATTTGTTTATTAATTCACGGAACTCTTTTCCTGTCATTGGTTGGTTCGGTGACTTTCCTCCTTGATGCTCCCAGAAAAGGCCTGTTACTCTGCCTCCTTCTGCAAAACTAAGATTTTGAGCGCGGCTAACAACTAGCAAACGGTATATTATGCCACTGGGAAAACCTTGCTCAAATAGAATTTTTCTCAACTCACTCCTCTTAATTTCCCATTCCCAATGATAGTGAGGACTTTTATCACAGAATTTGTCCGGTCCTACTCTTAAATAGGGAAAATCCTCTCCTCCCCAGACATCCTTGCTGGAAACAGTATGACCCCCGCAGCAGCTATGGTAAAAAGCATTTATCAAATCCTCTTGATAAGTAATTACTTTTCCCCGAGTCATATCCACTGCTTCTTGTATACGAGGGTCTTCTGACTCAAATCCTCCATAGACCTGATCATTTACCGTGGCAGATAAGTGATGAAGTTGTTCTTGATATGAGGGTTCTTCTATCTTTTTTAAAGCATAGGTTCGAGCAGCAATAGCCTGAGCGCACAAAGAATCCATAAGCCAGTCAGGCGAGATTTCCCACTTGATTACTCCATAAAGATATTCCTCTAAAGGCAGTTGATTAATGACTCTGAGATAATTCTCCTCCTGTTCAACGGTGATACTCCCTCTGTATCTTCTCTTGCCTCTTAGAGTCCCAATTAAAACCAGAGAGTCGCTCCCTTGTGGTTTCACAGATATTTGTTTTCCCCAGAGAACACCGTCAACCTTTATTCCGCTGGGTGTAGCTTGCATTACCTGTAGAGAAGGAGAAAATGGAAAAGAGTCAATTCTTCCCTCACTATCCTCTATTTGATATGGTCCGGTAGCGCCAATACCTATGCTCTCTTCTTGCTCTACAATTTTTACCTGGATAAGGGGAGAAGACCAGGCTGGTGAAGTTAGGCAAAGGCTCAGAACTAAAGAGGAAAAAAACAAAATTAATTTACCTGATATTTTTCCCCCCGCTATGGGCTTATCTTTCAAAAAAGAGATATTATTTATAAATTTTCCCTGGTTCAAATACCTTCTCCCCTATTAACTCTATTTTTCCTTCTTTGTTTATTCTGCGAAAGAAGCAAGATTTATACCCCTTATGACAGGCGGCTTTTATCTGCTTCACTTTAATAAGCAAAGTATCCTCATCGCAATCTATCCACATCTCCCGTACCAGTTGATAGTGCCCAGAACTTTCTCCTTTAAGCCAGAGCTTCTTGCGTGACCTGCTCCAGAAATAAGCTTTTCCAGAAATGATAGTCTTCTTTAGAGCTTCTCTATCCATCCAGGCCATCATAAGAACCTCGCCTCCATTTATATCCTGGACAATAACCGGAAGCAGACCTTCTTTATTAAAACTGACTTTCTCTAATAAATCCATAGTTATTGCACTCCTAGGGCTAGAGCCTCTTCTAATTTGACCCTTCCGTCATATAAAGCCTTGCCGATAATTACTCCGGCCGGTCCTCTCCCGCCTAGTTCTGTTAATTTCCTGATATCGGCTAAAGAGGCAACGCCACCAGCAATAATTACCTTTACATTTGCTGTTTCCAGGAATTCCTGAATGAGCTTA
>CAZQMG010000215.1:0-2310 GCA_964594375.1 uncultured Clostridia bacterium
GTGTATGGGTTTTTTCTCAGCTTTTCTAGCTGCCTCCATAATAGCTTCAGAAAGAGTGGGGTGGGCGTGAATGGTACTGCTCAGTTGCTCGGCAGTTAATCCCCATCTAATAGCTAGAGCAATTTCGTGCACCAGGTCCGCAGCATGAGAGCCAACTATTTGCCCTCCCAGGATTCTGTCGTCGCTTTCTCTCACTATTAGCTGGACAAAACCATCTGTTTCTCCTAAAGCATGGGCTTTACCGCAGGCAGTAAAAGGAAATCTAGCTATTCTTACCTCCATTCCTTTTTCTTCGGCTTCATCTGGAGTTAACCCTACTGTCCCTATCTCAGGAGAGGTGAAAATGCAGCTGGGAACGCTGGTATAGTCAATTTCTGAGGTGAGTTTTGTAGCATTCTCAGCAGCGATGATTCCCTCTTCAGAGGCTACGTGAGCTAGAAGATATCCACCTACCACATCACCAATGGCATATATTCCTTCCTGAGTAGTCTCCATCTTTTTATTGACTACAATAGTGCCTTTTTGGTTAGTTTTTAAGGAAAGAGTTTCCAGACCCATATTATTGATACGAGGACTTCTTCCCACACAAATGAGGATTTTTTCTGCTTCAATTTTCCCGCCCTTATCCAATCTAGCAGTGATTCCATCCTCTCTGTATTCAGTTATTTCCTCAAGCTTAGTCCTGGTAAAAATATCTATTCCTCTTTTTTTAAAGATTCTTTCTATTACTTGAGCTACTCTTTTATCTTCTGTAGGTAAAATTTGTTCCATCATTTCTACCATAGTTATTTTTGTTCCCAGAGGGTTAAAAATAGAGGCAAATTCACAGCCAATGACACCAGCCCCTATGATGAGAAGACTTTCGGGCACTTCCTTGAGCTCCAGTGCCTCTTCGCTGGTCAGAACTGCCGGATGGCTACTATCAAGGAAAGGAAGAAGAATGGGCTTGGAACCAGAGGCGATGATAATTTTTTCTCCTTCCAGTTCTTTCCTGCCGGCTTCTGTTTCTATGCAAATACTATGAGAACCAAGGAAACTTGCCTTGCCTTTAATTACTTTGACTTTATTGGCCTTAAGAAGATAATCAACCCCTCCTCGCAACTGGGAGACAATTTTATTTTTCCGTTCCATCATTCGAGAAAAATTGGGAACTACCTTTTCTACTTCTATCCCCAGCTGGCCAGCTCGTTCAAGTAAAGCAAGAATTTCCACTGAGGCTAAGATGGCTTTAGTAGGAATGCATCCCCGATTAAGACAGGTCCCTCCTATTTTGTCCTCTTCAATTACGGTAACATCTCCGCCTAGTTGTGCTGCTCTAATTGCAGCTACATAACCGCCGGGACCCCCACCAATAATTATGATTTTAGTATTAGCCAATTTTTCCTCCTCCTAATCTGGAATAAATCATTGATGTGTCTGTTTTCCTTTGATTCTAGCATACATCACCCTTATGTCAAAATTCGAAATAGAAATTCGAAATAGGGACGGTTCTATTTTTCATTTTACCGAAATTGCCAGAAAGCCCCACCCCTTGTGGGTGGGGAGGATGTCACTTTACAGATATGAATTATAAACTAAAATAGTAAGGAGGTTAAATTTCATGCCCAGGATTGCCCGTATTTTACCGGAGGAAGGTGTTCTTCATATCTTGGCTAGAGGTAACAATCAACAATGGATTTTTCATAATGACCAAGATTTTAAATATTATCTTAAATTATTAAGAAGTTATAAAAGCAAGCACTCATTTTTTCTCTATCACTATTGTCTGATGAATAATCACATTCATCTCATTTTAGAAATAACTCCAAAAACTAATTTAGCTAGCTTCATGAAAGGGCTGAATCTTTCCTACTTTAATTATTACAAGAGGAAATATGGCTATACAGGCCATTTCTGGCAGGGTCGTTTCAAGAGTCTTCTGATAGAGAAAGATAAATATCTCTTAGCCTGTGGTGTCTACATTGAAAGGAATCCCATAAGAGCTAAGATAGTTAAAAGACCAGAAGATTATCCTTATTCCAGTTATAATTTTTATGCTTTAGGAGAGAAGGATTTACTTTTAAACGTAGATCCACTTTATGAAGATTTGGGTCGCGGCAAAAAGGAAAGACAAGAAAACTATAAGACTTTATTCTTAGAAAGTAGAGGGGATAATATCAAGTATAAAATTTTTAATGGACGGTTTTTAGGATCGGATAGTTTCGTAAAGAAAATGGAAGAAAAGTTTAGAGTGAAGGATATAAGGCAAAGAAGAGGAAGGCCAAGTGAGGAGAAGGTCAGAAAATAGAACCGTCCCCTTTCCCTTCTTTC
>CAZQMG010000216.1:0-2305 GCA_964594375.1 uncultured Clostridia bacterium
GTAAACCAAGTCTATAGTACTCTTCTCCCGTGTACAACGTAGGACAAATTCCAGCGTTTGTCAATCCTCGGTTCTAAAGGGTTTTGGTGGTGCGAGCCTAGCATATGAAGTGGGGAAAATGGGAGATAATCACTGCTGCTTAATATAGGTCACGACCTCCATTTACTCTTATGATTTGTCCTGTTGTCCAGCTTGACTTCTCTGATGCTAGAAACAGAATAGTATTTGCAATGTCTTCGGGTAGCCCTAAGTGTCTTAGAGGTATCGTCGGTATAAGTTTTTGTTCATCTTCTACAGTTATATACCCTGTTTGTGTTGCACCAGGTGCCACTGTATTTATAGTAATTCCCAGAGGTCCTACCTCAAAAGCAATACTACGAGTAAATGCTTCTATGGCTGCTTTGCTCGAGCCGTAGGATATTTGACCAACAAAACATTGTGAAGGTCCAGTACTCAAATTGACGATGCGTCCCCACTTCTTCTTATATTTCTTGTGCCTGCGCACAAATTCTGAAATCAGAAGAAGGGTAGCTTTTACATTCACGGAGTAAGTTTTTTCGATATCTTCTGCTGTTATCGTATCAATTGAATCGTTATTTCTGTATTCAGCAGCATTATTGACTAAGATATCTACACTGCCAAATTTAGATTCAACTCTATCCAATAGATTCGATACGTTGTCAGGATGCCTCAAATCCGTCTCCCATGCATCCGTAAGCCCTCCGTCAGCTACTATTGAATCTACCACCTCTTTTGCATTTTTAGTGCGTAAATAATGATACAATGGCATCCCTGGTTCTGAGGCGGCTTTCGCTTCTTCATAATCAACACCGTAATCTTCTGGTGATGTCCTATAATAAGTGATAAATACTTTGGCGCCTTCTTTAGCAAATACTCTTGCTGTAGCTGCCCCAATTCCGGAAGGATTATTTGCACCAGTTACAAGAACCACCTTATCTTCCAAGTTGTAGTCAACCATATTCTTCCTCCCAAGTTAACGTATTTTACTTTTAGAATTGTTTCATGCAAGGAATACCCCCTACATTTTCACCTTATTGCCTCCTAGTATTCTCTGATATTTCAAGGCAATGATTCCATGACTCTTCTCTTCTCGAGATAGAGAGAATCCCAACTGGGGCTGCCTATCTAGTGGCCTCGAAATAGTCCGCTGAACCACCTATTCTGCTCTTGCCCACGCACATCCTCTATTATTCTGAAATGACGGTATCAGCCTGCTAGATTTCGCACAGCTTCAATATAACACAGACCTTTCTACCATCTTGTCTTAATCAAGTTCATGTTTTTGGTTTCGGGGTCCATTTCCTCGGCAGAGATATGCCACCGAATTGTGGTCAAGTGCTTAAGAAAAAGCATATCGTGACTGACCAGGAGGCCAATCCCAGTGAATGACTTAAGAGAAGAATTTAATAGGCACTGGGTTTCATAATCAATGTGATTGGTGGGTTCATCCAGGGCAAAAACAGTCGGTATCTTCCAAAGCGCCAGAGCAATTTGAGCTCGCTTTCGCTCTCCGCGACTGAGGCTATCCCAGCGATCAATCCAGTCATTCTCGATGCCCAGCTGGCCCCTGAGCTTGAAAGCCTTTCTGTCGTTAGCTTCGAGATATTGTTCGAGCCCTTCAGGGACATCGTCAGTTCGTTGAGGGCAATAGATAGCCTCACCCGGGATCTGGATATGTCCTCCCTGAGATATTAGCTTCCCACAGGCAAGTTTGAGAATAGTTGTTTTTCCTGCTCCATTTGCTCCCACAATTCCTGTCCAGCCGGTGGGAAAGTGAACAGTAAGATCCCTTAATAGTGGACTGCTGGATCCCTGGTACTCAAATGAAACACCTTGAAATGATAGCTCCATAGTAGTCTTCCTTAAATGAGCCTGAAAGAAGCTAGCTTCCAGACTCTTTTCTAGTGAACAAGAATCAAGGAAACTCCCGGTTTTTTATCCTCCTCAATCCGCGCCTTTTTGCAATTCGACCAACATTCCCGATTTCCGCAGCATTCCCTTTTCATCGACGGAATGGCTCCGTAAATCCAAGGTAGCCCCCAACACAGTTGTTCCTATGAGAGACTTTGGCTACGTTGGACTCATAATTACTTCACTCAGCTTAAATTTTGGCGATACGAAATAGCACAAAGATAGCCTTTTGGGCAGGCTTCTTGGTTAGATCAAACCAAATTGATGGGATTAAAGGTAAGCTACATGGTAGATAGGATCACCCCTGCAAGCACTCCACCTCCCTCCCTCAGGCTCGCAGACGCAATCATAAGAATTCTCCTTTCAGAGTTAA
>CAZQMG010000217.1:0-2272 GCA_964594375.1 uncultured Clostridia bacterium
CGAGAATGGAAAAGTAGAGCCACCTTAGTTGATCTGTTAGATAGAGTTTTTGACAAGGGGGTGGTTATAAATGCCGATATTATTATTTCTGTGGCCGGTGTTCCTTTAATTGGGGTTAACCTGAGAGCAGCTCTGGCCGGGGTGGAAACTATGTTAAAATACGGGATGCTGCAAGACATCGATGCCAAAACCCGTATGTGGGAAACTCAACACCGCAAAAATAAAGAAGTTCCCTTACTGGGAGGAGAAGAGATTGTTCAGGAGAGGGAGACCTGCCCTCAGTGTGCAAAGGAGGCTCCAGTTAAAAAGCTCCTGGAGCGAGGGTGTAAGGACTGCGGATGGGTTGGTCCAAGACTAAGAAAGACAGTAGTGGCAGCCAAAGAAGCATAGAGAGAATGAGGGTATTGATGTGAGGAGTACGAATGAAGAAGCAACTATTGGATCTTTTAATTCTTGAAGACAATCCTGACGATACCGAATTAGCGGTAAGGCAGCTGGAGCGCGAAGGGTTTACTGTCAAATGGACCAGGGTAGAAACGAAAAAAGCCTTTCAGGAAGGCCTTAAAGGTAACGCTGACCTTATCTTAGCTGACTACGTTGTCCGCTCTTTCATGGGCATCGATGCATTGAGTATGAAAATGGGGGAAGCGCCGGACATTCCGCTCATCATACTCTCAGGCGAGATTAGTGAAGAGACTGCCGTAGAATGTATGAAACTGGGAGCAGCAGACTACGTTTTGAAGGATAAACTCTTTCGCCTGGGTACGGTAGTAAAACGAGCCATTGAGGAAGCTAGAGTACACGGGGCGGAGTGGCAAACGCTGAAATCCTTACAAGAAAAAACCCACGATCTTAGCGAACGACTCAAGGAACTGAGGTGCCTCTACGGTATCTCTGACCTTATTGAGGAACCGGGCATTTCCCTGGAGAAGATACTTGAAGGTGCAGTTAAGCTCATTCTCCTTGCCTGGCAATATCCAGAGATTACTTGCGCACGAATCATCCTGGAGGGACAAGAATTTAGGAGCAGTAACTTCAGAGAAACCATCTGGAGACAGAGCTCTGATATCATCTTGGAGGGTAATCGAATCGGTACTGTAGATACCTACTACTTAGAAGAAAGACCAGAAAGCGATGAGGGACCTTTCCTCAAAGAGGAGAGAAGTCTCATTAATGCTATTACCGAGCGATTGGGAAGAGTCGTTGAGAGCAAGAAAGCAGAAGATAAAATAAAACAGTACCAGCAACACCTTGAGGAGTTAGTCGAAGAGCGCACTGCTAAACTGGAGGAAACCCTCAAGGACCTGGAGAAAGAAGTAGCTGAGCGAAAGAAAGCCGAGGGTCTAATAAAAGAGCAGAATGAGCGACTAAAGGAGCTGGATAGAATGAAATCAGAGTTCTTATCCACCGCTGCTCACGAACTAAGAACCCTTTTAACCAGCATCTTAGGCTTTAGTGAAATCCTTCTTAAAAGGAAACTGGATGAGGAAAAAAAGAATAAGTTCTTAAAGATAATTAATGAAGAATCGGTAAGTTTATCCAGCCTCATCAATGACCTTCTTGATTTATCCCGCATAGAATCAGGAATAGGATTTAAGATTAAGAAAGTACCAAGTGAGATAAAAGAGGTTATTCTAGAAAATGTTGATTTTTTCCGGGCTCAGACAGATAAGCATACCTTTAAGGTAAATCTCCCCCATGATTTAGTAAAGATAGAAGCCGATAAGAATAAGATAAATCAAGTTATGGAGAATCTTATCAGCAATGCAGTTAAATTTTCTCCTCAAGGAGGAGAGATAACCGTTTCAATAGAGCAATCTGAGGAGAAGGCAAAGATAAGCATTACCGATACCGGCATAGGTATTCCCGAAAAAGACCTATCCCATGTCTTTGAGAAATTCTACCGAGCAGAGAACGCCTCTAGTGAAGCAATAGGAGGAACCGGACTTGGTCTTGCTATTGTCAAATACATTGTTGAATCCCATGCAGGAAAAATTTGGGTAGAAAGCAAGCTGGGCAAAGGTTCTACCTTTAGTTTTACTCTACCCATAAAATCTACCCAGGTAAGAATAGAGGGGAAAAGCCCATGAAGAAAATCTTAATTGCTGATGATAGATATGAGGTAGTGGAACTGGTCAAAGCTACCTTAGAGGGAGGAGTAAAGGTCCCCACTATAAAATTCAAGACCGTGGGAGCAACTCTCCTGGTTACCCCTTATATCAAGGGCGAATTTGTATGTACCTGAAAACCAAGATGTCAATGGAATAAGAGT
>CAZQMG010000218.1:0-2267 GCA_964594375.1 uncultured Clostridia bacterium
AAAATGTATAATGTAACCCAATACAATAATAGAACAAAATATGTAAAACGGGAGAAGTTCTGTGTTAATGCAAGACTTAAGAAATCTCATTAAGCCGGGAGTATGGATAATCGCTGTAGCATTCATAGTCTCTATTGCTTTTATGTATGGACGCTCTGCCTTTCAAGGAGAAAGACAAGAATCGCTAGTTGAGGTGAATGGTGCTGCTATCTCCTATCAAGATTTCCTTCAAGTCTATCAAGATGTATACGCAAGATATCGGGAGCAGCTTGAGGAAGAAATTTCTCCTCAATTGGAGCAATATCTGAAGTCTCAGGTTTTAGTGGAGATGGTAAAAAACGAGCTTCTCTGGCAAGAGACGAAAAAGGCAGAAATCAAGATCAGTCAAGAGGAAGTAAACGAAGCAGTTAGGGAAACAATGAGGCCCTTTGGCTCCCAGGAAGCCTTTATGAGATTCCTTGAATATCGGCACATTCTCTATTCTGAAGTAGAAGAAGACATCGAAAAACAGCTGGCTATAAACAAGCTTACTCAGGCGATTAGGAATAGTGCAGCAGTAACTGAGGAAGAGCTAAAAAACCATTGGATAATAGAAAACGAAAGAATAGGAGTCTCCTATGTTGTTGTAAAACCTGAAAAACATAAAGATGAAATAGAGGTCACAAAAGAGGAATTGCAAGAATACTACCAGGAATACAAAGAAGATTTCAGAGTCCCTGAGAAAGTAAAGGTGGATTATATCCTGATAAAGCCTGATGATTTCGCTGACAAAATAAGTGAAGCTAGTAAAGAAGAGCTGGAAAATTACTACCAAGAAAACCTATCGTCCTTCAGTGTTCCGGAAGAAAGAAGAGCCAGTCATATTCTGATTCAAATAGCTGATCGGACCAATCCAGAAGATGATGAAAAAACAAAAGAAAAAATAGAAGAAATAGAAAAAGAACTAAAGGGAGGGGCTGACTTTGCTACGTTGGCCAAGGAATATTCCGAAGATTCTGCTTCAGCCGAAAAAGGGGGAGACTTAGAATTCTTCACCTATTATGAGATGATTCCCTCTTTCAGTGAGGCGGTCTTCTCCCTGGAAGAAGTAGGAGAGGTGAGCGAAATAGTAAAGACTCCTTTTGGCTATCATTTAATTAAGTTGACTGGGATAAAGGCCAGTTATGTCAAACCCTTTCAGGAGGTAGAAGAAAGACTCAAGCAAATGTGGAAAGATGAGAAAAGCGAAGCTTTAACTCAAGAAGAGGCAAATAATATCAGGAAAGAAATAGAAGAGAAAAGCACTAGTTTTGAAGAATACGTAAGGGAACATCCAGACAGAAGTAATACTACACCTTTTTTCGCTAATGGAAAAGAAATTGAAGGTTTAGGATGGCTACCTCAATTTAATCAAGTAGCCTTTTCTCTTAAAGCAGAAGAAATTAGTTCTGTTCTAGAACTTCCAGAAGGATATTGTCTATTAAAACTAAAAGAAAGAGAGTCTTCTTTTATCCCCCTCCTGGAGGATGTAGCTGAAAAGACAGAGGAAAAACTAATAGAGAAAAAGAGTAAAGAAATCGCTGAGGATATAGCAAACCAAATAGCAATAGAGGCAAAAGAAGAAGACCTATCTATCTTGAGCACAAAACTAGACCTGGAATATAAGAACTTAGAATCTCTCAAGCGTACAGATCGGGTAGAAGGAATGAGTTCCGAAGATAGACAGCAATTTATGGAGACTGCTTTCCCCTTGAAAGAAGGAGAAATAAGCAAACCCTTAGACCTTCTCTTCGGATATTACATAATAGAATTAAATACAAGAGAGCTTCTTCTGGATAATTTCTCTGAGCAAAAAGAAGAATTCAAGGAGAATTACCTCTCTCAAAGAAAAGAGCAAACTCTCAATCTCTGGCTACAACAAATATGGGAAAAAGCAAAAATAGTTGATAACTCTAGCCTATTCTTCTCTCCTTAATTGAGAAACACAACTTCTCTGGACTCTTATCTTGACCTGACTGGCTATTTCTATTTCTACGTAGTTTCCCTTGATTCTGTTAATTGTCCCGTAAACTCCACCAGTAGTAATTACCTTATCGCCATTCTTCAAATTCTTCACCATCTCCGTATGTGCCTTCTGTTTTTTTCTCTGAGGGAGAATAAGAAGAAAATAAAAGATTACGAAAATCAGCATAAGGGGCATAAGAGCTCCAAATATACCTCCCATCCCAGCCGGTGCTGCTGCCTCTCCGTTACTAGCTAATGCTACTGCCCACATATAAACCTCCTGT
>CAZQMG010000219.1:0-2239 GCA_964594375.1 uncultured Clostridia bacterium
GTAAGAATGGAAGTTCCTTCAGAGAGAAAGAAAGAAGTAATTGAGCATGAGGCTGTGGAAGAAGAATCAATATATTTATTGAAGGACCGGGCAAATATCGCTTATGATTGGGGTAAGTATGCCGAGGCTCGTGAGCTTTTTGAACTATTAAAGGAACGAAGTTCAGAATCACTTCATACTCCTCTACTACATAAATACGGAGTTTGTCTGGCACGATTGAGAGAGAGTCTCGACGCACTAAAGGTATTCAATCAGGCCATAAAAGAAGGCAGAGATAGCCTCTATGATATCCTGTCTGGTTTGGAAAAAGCGGGCATACTCTCACAGCAAGGAAAAAGGAAAGAAGCTCTCGCTGCCTTACGGGCAGTCAAAAAACGAGGTCGTAAAATATTCAGAGAGTATTCAGGTAGGAAAGAATATTCCCACCTTAGAGGTCTAATAGCTAAGCTGGATTAATTCTCCTGGACTCCTCCCAACGGCGTGCCAAGCGAGCGATGCCCTGCCTGGCCGATATTTCCTTATTCCCTTTCTTCAACCCTCGAATTTAGCATCAATTAGATTCTCTTCCTGCGATACCCTTAGTAGATTCGGAGATTCTTTTTCCCGCTTCCTTCGGACGAAGAGCACGGATAGCTTTACCTGCCTGCCACATTTCAGAGTTCCCTATAGCCTCCAGTTCCTTGGTTAGCTGGGCCTGGTAGTCCGATTTACCACAGGCAGAGATAACGCGCTCAGTTTCTGCTCCGGAGGCTACACTCTCGTATAGCTTTTTAAACACGGGCATTACAGCCTCCTTGAACTTAGGCTTCCAATCAAGAGCACCGCGCTGGGCAGTGGCTGAGCAATTGGCATACATCCAGTCCATACCATTCTCACCCACCAGCCGAATAAGACTCTCTGTCAACTCCTCCACTGTTTCATTGAACGCTTCGCTCGGGCTATGTCCGTGCTTTCGAAGAGTGTCGTATTGTGCCTCCATAATACCGGCAAGAGCACCCATTAGTACGCCACGCTCACCGGTCAAATCGCTATAGACTTCCCTTTCAAAGGTAGTGGGAAAAAGATACCCAGATCCGATGGCGATTCCCACTGCGATGCAGCGATCCCTGGCTCGACCAGTTGCATCCTGATAAACGGCAAAGCTGGCATTAATACCTGCACCGGAGAGAAAATTGCGGCGAAGCGATGTGCCTGACCCTTTAGGAGCAACCATAATTACATCGATATTTTGTGGGGGAACCACCCTGGTCTGGTCATTGTATGCAATGGAGAATCCATGCGAAAAATACAAGGCGTCACCCGAATTTAGATGCTTTTTAATAACAGGCCAGACTGTCTTTTGAGCTGCATCGGATATTAGAAATTCAATAATCGTTCCCCGCTGAACGGCTTCTTCTATCTCAAACAGGTTCTTACCCGGCTTCCAGCCATCGTTCTCTGCTCGCTCCCAATCTTTCCTGAAGTCCCTCGACTGGCCAATAATTACCTTAAAGCCGTTATCTTTCATATTCAACGACTGAGCGGGACCTTGTACGCCATATCCAATAACGGCGATTGTTTCATCTTTGAGAATCTCAAGCGCCTTTGCCATGGGAAACTCTTTCCGCATGATAACTTCTTCCTTCACTCCTCCAAAATCGATAGTTGCCACGGTATCTCCTCCTATTGTTATTAAACTCTTAATCTTCACATTAAAAAACTATCCCCACACCTGGACCTGAACATTTCTGCTTCTCGGTCCGTCTAGCTCGAAGAAAAATAAAGATTGCCAGGTACCTAATCTCAGTCTTCCCTTTTCTATGGGGACGATGATAGATGGCTTCATCAAGGTAGCTAAAATATGAGCGTGGGTGTTTTGTTCACCAGACATTGAGGAGTACTTTTCGTTGTGCCTATATCTACTGTTCACTAAGTGAGCGTCTATGGGAACCAATCTCAAAAGATTCTCTTTTATATCTTCCAGGAGTTCACGGTCATTTTCGTTGATAGTGAGACAGGCAGTAACATGCCCGGTATAGGCCAGAACGAAACCATCCCTCAGTCCTGACTTCTCTACAATCCCTTCCAGGCGAGAGGTAATATCTATAATTTCTACTCTTTCCCTGCTTCTCAGGGAAAACTCATCTCGGAACATTTTACTCTCCCTCATCTCC
The DNA here is from genome assembly GCA_964594375.1 of uncultured Clostridia bacterium. Classification (GTDB taxonomy): domain Bacteria; phylum Aerophobota; class Aerophobia; order Aerophobales; family AE-B3A; genus AE-B3A. Next base: position 2,154 of record CAZQMG010000219.1, read on the forward strand.
AAGAACCACTTGCTATATCTTTACTTCGATTTTTTCCCTGCAGTGCCTTTATGCTAATAGATTTAGCGATTTAGTCAAGAAATACC
>CAZQMG010000220.1:0-2225 GCA_964594375.1 uncultured Clostridia bacterium
ACCTAAAAATCGTGGAGGATACTTTAAAGTTAATGGAACTTGAAAGATTTGCTTTAAAGCGCACAAATGAGTTGAGCGGAGGTGAGCTGCAAAAAGTGATGCTGGCAAGAGCCTTAGTGCAAAAGCCAAAGATACTCTTCTTAGATGAGCCTACAAACAACCTTGATATAAAGAATCAGCTCGAGGTTATGAGAATAATAAGCAAAATAACGCATGAGAGGAACGTTACCTCGATAATCGTAATGCACGAAATTAATTTAGCTCTTCGCTATAGCGACAAGTTTATAGTAATGAAAAATGGTATGATATATGCACAGGGGAGAAAAATAATAAATTCTCAGCTTATAAAAGAAGTTTACGGAATTGAAGCTCTGGTGGAGAATATAAGAGGATTTCCATTGGTTATTCCTGTTGAAGCATAGCGAATCTACATTCTCTACTAAGGAAATTCTCTTACAGAAGAGTTAATTTTATAGAACTGAAACTTAAACAGAAGATTGGTTGCTTTGTGAAAAGAGGTAAAAACCATGAAACTCGTAATAGATACAAGAAATGGTATTGCAGGGGATATTGTAAATGCTGGTTTAATTGGATTAGGAGCTGATGAGAGAGAGATGACGTCTTCTATGGAGTATGCAGGGAATTATATAGGTATAACTAGAATTAAACCAACTGTTGATTATGGTGCTATAAAATTAGAGGTCAAAATAGAAACAGATTATGATCATCTTCATGAATCCAAAGCAAAGGAGCTTTTAGCAGGAATTATAAGCGATTTAGGTATCAGTCAATTTTATAGGGATATTGCCACAAGAACATTGAACGTTCTCTGTAATGCTGAAAGGTATGTTCATAGCAACGATAAAAGATTGCAACATATGTTACATCATCACCATTATGGCCATAAGAAACGTAATCAATTTCCAGACCGTAAAGATACTGATGAAGAAATGTATTATGACCATCGAGAACACAGCAGCGAAGCTATTCTTCATGAAGCTAAAGATATTCTCATCGATGTTATTGGTTTGAGTATAGGCCTGCGAGAATTAGATATAAGTGAAATAGGTTATTTAGATTATGTTAATGTTGGAAAAGGTACCATCAGGTTTTCTCATGGTGAATTTGAAGTGCCTGCACCAGCAACTGAGTATATATTAAACAAGTATGATATCAATTGGAAAAAATCGGACACTGATGGAGAAATGGCTACGCCAACAGGGGTAAGTATTCTTGCAGGCTGTAAGGCAAAAAGGATAGATACTTTGGAAGATTATCGTATAATAAAGAAAAGCCTAGCCAAAGGAACGAGAGGTCTTCCACCAATATCCTTTTACTTAATGGAATATTAATTATGAAAAATGCTGCTAAAGTTTAAGGTGTTTTCACTAACCTTACTACCAACGAAACATTGATCCGGGAAAAGATAGACAGTATCTTCGGCAGTGGCCTGAGAGAAATTGCTTTTGGAGTATACGACAAAGGGCTGTTTTTACGAAACTTACCCCAAATTAAAGAGCTGATAGCCGAGAAAAGCAGACGAAACTCCAAACCTAAAACCTATCTTGATATCACTATATATAGGGAAAATCTCTCCCAGGTTCTAGATTTAGTGAGGCTTGCCCCAAAGTTGCGAGTAGATGCAGTAATCTTCCACAGACTGTTTAATGTGTACAAAATAGATCCGGCTATAAAGTACCTTTCAGCCTTTCCTACAAATCCGCCTCGTCTAATTTACAATATCTGAATCGTAAAGATGCAGCTTCAATTTTCTTCACCTAAACAAGACATTCCAGGAAAACTCTCCCCTACAGTTTAAGCGGTTATTTGACTAAAATCTTAAATAATAATATAATAACACCAAATTGAAAATATGGTAAGGAAAAAGAAAGCAGATTAAGGGAACCGGGTGAGAACCTCGGGCAGTTGCGCTGCTGTAATGGGAAGCGAAACCCCAAAAGCCACTGGAACTTTTTGTTCTGGGAAGGTGGGGAAGTAGGTCGTCCCTGAGCCAGAAGACCTGTCTGTTTTCGAGTAAATCTTTCTTTGCGCTTAACAAGGGAGGTGATTTTTTTATGAGATTGCCACGCCTGCCTTGGGCAGATTGGCAATGACGGAAAAAATGGGAAAGATTATCTTTATCACCGGAGAAGTGAGAAGTGGTAAGAGTAAATATGCCATTAAACTGGCCAAAAATACAACCAATGAAGTAATTTTTCTAGCTA
>CAZQMG010000221.1:0-2202 GCA_964594375.1 uncultured Clostridia bacterium
TGCCAAAATTGAAGGACCAGCAGTAGTGGAGGATTTGGGGGAGACTGTCGAAGAAAGCTCACGCAGGATGGGAATAGCTTTATACGGACCAAACTCTTCCAGGATCCTCAGCAAAATAGACCCTTCTTTAAGGGATCTTAAGAAATTTCATTTCCAGGAAGGGAAGATTGGAGAGATCGAAGGGATCATCTCTCGCACCGGTTATAGAAAGGAGTCTTCAGGATTTGAATTCTATATCCATCCGGATGACGCCGTCAAGCTCTGGAATCTACTTTTAAGGCAAGGGGAAGAGTTTGGCATTAAGGCAGCCGGGCTTTTGACCAGAGATCACCTTTATTCAGAAGCAGGCCTACCTTCCGAAGAAAACCCTAAATCTACAACTGACGGGTTTTCTCTATATAAGACTCACCCCTCTTATTTTCATCTATCAAAGCCTTATTTTGTCGGACAAAAGATTGTCAATAAGCTACTCGAATTTCCGGCAGTGAAAGAGGAGTTTCACTATAAGGAAGAGAAAGACAAGGTGAGGCAGACTCCTCTATACGAGGAACATTTGAAACTAGGTGCCAGGTTTGTTAGCTTTGCCGGTTGGAAGATGCCGGTTTGTTACACCAGTATTAGTGAGGAGCACCAGGCGGTAAGAGAGACAGCCGGACTTTTTGATGTAACCCACATGGGAGTGATAGAAATTGCTGGTGAGCATGCTGCCAGTTTCTTAGATACAGTTTCTACCAACTATGTGCGATGGTTAAAGGACGGACAATCTCAGTACACTTACCTTCTCGATCCTGATGGTAATATCCTGGATGATGTTATGATCTATCGCCGCCGTCACGATCGATATATGATGGTCGTCAATGCTGTTAATGAGAAAAAGATCTGGGCCTGGCTAAATGCCGTCAATTCCACAAAATTTCTTATAGATCGAGACCACCCCAATAAAGAGGTTGAAGGGAAACCGATTCTTAAGAATCTAAAGAGTAGTTCATCCGGAAAGGATCAAAAAGTTGATCTGGCTCTCCAGGGCCCTCATTCGCTCTCCATATTACAGAAATTGGCAAAAGAGAAAGAACTAGAGGGAAAATTAGCCAGGATGGCCAAAAACGAATTTATAGAGGTTAGGCTCGCCGAAATAGAGGTGCTCATTTCCCGCAGTGGTTATACCGGCGAAGATATTGGCTATGAGCTTTATTTACACCCTGAAAATGCTACTCTCATTTGGAATCTACTCCTAAAAGAAGGCAAAGAGTTTGGCATTAAACCCTCTGGTCTGGGGGCCCGAGATTCAACCAGGATTGAGGCTGGACTACCCTTGTACGAACATGAGTTAGCTGGCAAATACGGTATCACTCCTACTGAGGCCGGCTATGGGGCATTTGTTAAACTTCACAAACCTTACTTTATTGGGAAAAAGCGCCTTTCAAAAAGGCAAACCCAGAGGAAAATGGAGATTATTCGTTTTAAGATGAAATCTAAAGGCATCAGAATGATAAAATCAGAAGATCCCATTGTTGATGAAAGAGGTCAGTATATTGGCAGAGTGACGAGCTGTGCCCTGGTGGAGGGAATTCAAGTTGGATTAGCTTATGTTGATAAAAATTTTGCTGAGGAAGGAAGAACAATGGGAATATTTATTCTTCCACGGGGGGGGAAATTTTCTCCAGAGGCTCCTAAAGATGAACTAACCAGGGGAGATAAGGTGCTTCTTCATGAAGAAGCTATAGTTTTAAGCCGTTTCCCTGAGGAGAACAGTAAGGTATAGAATGAGGAGGCATTAAATGCCAATTATTGATTCTAGGACAGGAAAGGTAAAAAGGGATTATACAGTTGAAGAGCTGATAGAAAAAGCGAGGGGAATGAGAGCTTATAATATGGTTAGTCTTACTGCAGCTGGCTCAGGACATACGGGGGGGACTCTGTCAATTATGGATATTGCCGCCGCCTTATATCTCAAAAAAATAAGGCATGATCCACAAAATCCCAATTGGGAAGACAGGGATAGAGTTTTCTGGTCCACCGGTCACAAAGCTCCGGCTCTTTATGTGGCTTTGGGTGAAGCCGGTTATTTTCCAGTAAAAGAGGTAGTAAAATTAAGAAAATTATGGTCTGGCTTTGAAGGTCATCCCCATAGATTAAAACTAGCAGGAGTTGAGCTTTCCGCTGGATCTTTGGGACAGGGTCTGGGTGTGGCAGTAGGCTGTG
>CAZQMG010000222.1:0-2190 GCA_964594375.1 uncultured Clostridia bacterium
TAAGTTATGCATTGCCGCAGTTAATTATCACAAAGAAGAAGATGTAGAGTGCTCTATATCCTTGGAAGGTTTTTCTCTTAAAGAAGAAGCAAAAGTCTATGAGCTTAACGGTCCTGATGTAATGGCAGTGAATGATTTTGATAACCCAGAAAGAATCAGCATAAAAGATAAAACAATCAAAAATATCAGTCCTGGATTTAGCTATGTTTTTCCAGCCCACTCAGCCACGATAATAGAGCTCAAGGTCAAATGAAATTCCCAATTCTTTCAGAAGAAAGTTACCGATAAACTGGATAAAGGAGCCACAGCAGGAACAAGGAGCTGAAAAATCTTTTCCATAAGAATAATGAAGAATAGGAACAAGCGAAGATTCGCTCTCACCGAGCTGATGATAGTGGCGATCGTAATAGGTATCCTAGCAGTACCAGCTATCTCCAAAACCATGAAGCCGGCTGTAACAATCGATGTTACCAATACCAGAGAGCCAATTTCAAAATATATATATGGCCAGTTTATTGAGCACCAGAGTCAATTTAGGTAGTAGCCATTACCTCAATATAGTCCCACCTCCCACTACTGTATCTTTCTTATAAAACACTACTGCTTGTCCGGGGGTAATCGCCCTCTGGGGCTGTATAAATTCTACCTGAACTTTATCTTTTTCTTCAGGAGTTATCACTGCTTCAGCCTCCTTAGCCCTATACCTTATCTTTCCTGTCACTTTTAGCGACCGAGTTAATCTTTCCCTGTCTATGTAATTTACCTCACTGGCTATTAATTCATCAGTATAGACATCCTCTTCTTTTCCCACTATAATAGCATTTCTTTCTCTATCTATAGCTATAACATACAAGGGCTCACCCACAGCTATACCCATCCTTTTGCGTTGCCCAATAGTATAGAATAGGATTCCCTTATGCTCTCCCAAAATCTTTCCTTCTTTATCGAAGATAGGACCTGGTTTTGTTGCTCGCGGCAAGTACTCCTCTAAATACTCTCCGTAATTACCGTTAGGGATAAAACATATTTCCTGGCTTTCCGCTTTATCAGCTATTCCCAGTTTCCACTGTCGAGCAAGTTCTCTCACCTTTTCTTTAGTGAGAGTTCCCAAGGGCATTAAGGTATGCTCTAGTTGAGTCTGAGTCATCATATATAACACATAGGATTGATCCTTTTTCAAATCATATCCCTTCTTGAGAAGATACCTTCGGCGAGTTTTATCGAACTCAATTCTGGCATAATGACCGGTAGCAACAAAGCGAGCATCCAATGAAATAGCTTTCTTGAGCAAGGCACCAAATTTTATATATTGATTGCACCTAATGCAAGGATTGGGAGTTCTTCCTTTTGTGTATTCCTGGCAAAAGTTGGTAATCACCTGACGGGCAAAAACTTCTCTAAAGTTGATCATATAGTGAGGAATTTCTAATTTTTGAGCTACTCGACGAGCCTCCTCTGCTGCTTTTAGAGAACAGCAACCATTGAATCTGTCTGCCCTGGTAGCTGTTTCATCAGAAGGCCAGATTTGCATAGTTATCCCGATAACCTCATAGCCATCCTCTTTAAGAAGAGCTGCTGTAACAGAAGAATCCACCCCTCCACTCATAGCTACCACTACTCTTTTTGACCTCATAGAACTCCTCTGCATTTTTTACTTTGCGTTTTACGCTTTTAGTATGCGCTATCCGCTAGCCGCTCTACGCTATTTTTATATATCATTCTCGGTAATTACTTTAATTCCATTTCTTTTGAATAGCGCTACGGTTACACCATCTCCTTTAATTAACCTTTTAGAAAAACTTCCATTATATATGAAACCACAGCCACAGGATGGACTTCTGGATTTGGCGATAAACTCTTTAATATTATATTGCCTGGCAATTTTCAAGGCCTCTTTTGCTCCTCTAATGAACTGGCGCGTAACATCCTGGCCAATTTTATTTTTAACTCTACTCCTGCCATCTAGAACGTCTTCTCCGCTGCCTTTTTCAATTTCCTGCAAGACCCGGGGAGTTACGAGACCTCCCAACTGTTCCGGACAGACCGGAATCAGAATCTCTTTTCTTAAGAGTTCTATTACCTTCTTATTCTTATATCTATCCTTTCCGTCCCAAGCACACCTTATTCCTAATAAGCAAGCACTTACAATTTTCATATTATTAGATAAATTTAGTTAATATATAAAACATT
>CAZQMG010000223.1:0-2189 GCA_964594375.1 uncultured Clostridia bacterium
CTACAGGATACACCTCAAGACTTTGTTTCCCTGCTCCTATACTCGTATGTCGTATATCATACTACTTTTTTTCTTTTCGATATACGATTAAGAATTGTTCATATATAATATACGGGTGCAGTTTTCACAGTAGACAATCTCTTCTCTTCTTCTAACTCGAGCTACCAAAGAAGGAGGAACTTTCACATTACATCCATCGCATATGCCGTTACTGATAGGCAGCACCACCGGGTTTTCTCTAGTTTTCTGTAATTGTTCGTAGCGTTGGAAAAGAACAGAATTCAATTGAGAAATATTTTTTTTCCGATTATTTTCCAGATGTTTAAGTTGTTCAATGGTACTATCTAGGTCTGCTCTAAAAATACGCTCCTTTTCTTGGCAATCCTTATTGGCTTGTTTACTTTCTTTTTCTAAAACAGGGAGCTCTTCATCCAGGCCTTCTTCCCTTTCCATTAATTCCAACAGGATATCTTCTGCCTTGTTTTTTTCTTCTTCTCCCTGACTAATTTCTTTTTCCAGTGCTGCAAATTCTTCATTGGATTTAATCTTGTACTTTTCTTCTTCGTGTTTTGCCAGGAGCGAGTCGATTTCTTCTATACTTCTTTCTTTATTCCTTCTCTCTATTTGAATATGCTTCAGCATCTCCTTTTTTTTCAATAAATTTTCCTCTAGTTCCAATACCCTCTTGCGTTCTCCTTCTATTTGAGAAGACAACTTTTTTTCTTTTATTCTATTCTTCTCTATTTTTAGATCCAATTCCTGAAGTCCTATAAGTAAAGATAAATCCTTAAGCACGGATATCCTCTTCTTATATGGTGAATCGTATTTCGTTAATTAACCTTCTGACACTCGATGCTCGTTCCCCCTCACCCTATCCCTCTCCCCACAGAGGCGAGGGAACACGAGCAACGAGCGACAAGCAACTAGCAACGAGTTTGGTGCGGGGTGATGGGCTCGAACCAACGACCTCTTGCTTGTAAGGCAAGCGCTCTTCCTCTGAGCTAACCCCGCGTGCCCCCAGGGGGAGTCGAACCCCCATCGCTGGGATGAAAACCCAGTGTCCTAATCCGTTAGACTATGGGGACAGGGTGAGCCGTGCAGGGATCGAACCTGCGACCCTCGCCTTAAAAGGGCGATGCTCTACCAGCTGAGCTAACGGCTCTACTAATCAGTCTGTATTTTATCAAATAATTGGCTGCTGTCAAATAATTTACCCGTATTGTTGTCTTATCACTTCAGCTATTACCTCAAAAGGAAATCCCCTTCGTTTCAGAAACTCAGATACTCGTCGTAATAGAGCATTTTCCTCTTTTTTTAAAGAAGGCCACTTTTTCTGGATCAGGGCGAGGGCTATTTGGACCTCATCCACTTTAGAATATGATTCTCTAAGAACCTCTTCAACTATCTCTTTATCTATTCCTTTTTTATTTAGGTCAGTTTGCACCTTCCATCTTCCGTAACTTCTCCTTAGACAGCTCTCTGCCCACATACGAGCGAATCTCCTGTCATTCACTAGATTATGGTTCTTGAGGGACTCTATGGTGCTCTTAATTAGTCTTTCATTATAATTTTTCCTGGCCATTCTCTCTTTAATTTCCTGCTCACTTCTTTCTCTATATTCCAGAAGCCTTAAGGCATATTCTTTAGCTCTATTTAGGTTTCTTTTGTCTTCTTTTTTCAGCAAATCACCCTTCTGTTTCACATATTCACCTCTTAGTCTGCTCTTAAAAAAAGCAAGAATAGTGCGAAAATAGAGGTTGCCACCGCTATAGCATAATAAGATTGCGGAGCCCAATAATTGCCTTTGAGGCCGAATTCCATAGTCAGTAAAAGCCCAAATTCATCCACTAGTAGCCCTAATCCCCCTCCGAACATAATACTGTTAACTCCCTTAAAGAGTCGTCGGTGTAATTTTCTATGTCTGATTAAAGACATCCAATTAGAAAGGATTAATAAAAGTATTCCGTAATAAAAATGGTGAATATGATATCCTTTTATATATAGATAGCCAAAAATAGCTTTTCCTTTTTCTATATCCAAAGCGATTAATCGGGAAACGCCTACACTAATTGTAAAACCAATAAAAGCGGATAAAAAAGTTTCTTTACCTTTTCCAATTATATATTTTCTATACCATTCTTTCATTTTTCTTGATGAACTAGGAATTATATGGTCTACCGAAGGATATT
>CAZQMG010000224.1:0-2188 GCA_964594375.1 uncultured Clostridia bacterium
AAAGCAAGGGCAATCTCGTAAGCCATTTGACTTGTATTTTGATAGATTTGTTCAAGAAAGGGAATAATTAAGCGAGAATCAATCTTATCTGATAGGGGCCCCAGTTTTTTTAAAATGGCAAATTTCTTCTTGGGCTCAGCAATATGAAAATGTAAATCTTCTAAAGAAGCCCCCAAACTGACAAATTTATCCTCATCCAGCTCATCGAGGACTACTTTCTCTAAGGCTTCCTTTTCCTTGATTGTTGAAGACTCTTTTTCTGGAAAGTCTGTTAAACTTCGGACTGCTCTCAACTCCTCTAAAACTTTTTCTTTTGTCCATCCCCTCAACTCAAAAAGTAAGAATGGGTCACGGTCAAATGCCTCTGCTAAAATATAATGTGTGGCAGCAATATGTTTACAAGGGTTAGCCCAATCAGGGCAAGAACAACTTGTTTTAAGCTCAGTTGCTCTGGCAGGGAATAAAGAAAGACTGCAACTGTTAAATACTTCATTTATATTGGGCGGCATCTCTCCCATGAGAAGTTTAGCCGCAAAAATAGCGTGCTCGGCTAATACTTTTATTACTTTCTGCCACTGTTTATTAGTCAAAGATTTAAGTTCTATTCTGACTCTGTAAGGAGTTCGTCTTGTTCCCTGCACTTTAGCCATTACTTCCCCAGGAGTAATTATCAAATCCTTTACCGCGCCTCTACGAGCATAAGTACGGCCACGTGGCAGTCTGTTTGAATAATAACTGCCCAGAATCTCTAATGCTTCTATCCACTTTTTAGCCCACCAGGTTTTCCCAAATGCTCCCCTTTTTGCCATTATTCCTCCTTTGAATCAATTGTGGACTCACTACTCAAGGTCAAAATTTCACGAAGCTTATCATTAGACATTTCTGTAATCCACTTCTTGCCAGTACCTATTATCCTGTCTGCCAGTTCCTTCTTTTCCTCTAGCATTTTGTCTATTTTTTCTTCCAGTGTCCCCAGGCAAATCATTTTATATACTTGCACATTCTTTTTCTGCCCTATACGAAAGGTGCGATCAGTTGCTTGATTTTCCACTGCTGGATTCCACCACCTATCAAAGTGAAATACAAAGCTGGCCCGGGTTAGATTAAGTCCTGTCCCTCCTGCTCTAAGGGAAATCAGAAAGAGAGGAGAAGCATCTTCATCTTCCTGAAAAGAGCGAACCATTTCATCTCTTTTTTTGCTCAGAACACCGCCATGAAGAAAAGGAACTTCCACCTCCAGTTTTTCTTCTAAATAGCGGGCTAGAAGGTATCCCATTTCTCGAAATTGAGTAAATATTAAGGCATAACTTTTCTCCTCAATTACCTCCTCACTCATCTCAACCAATCGCTCCAATTTCCCTGAACGAGCGGATAAAGATACATTTTCCCGCAGGTAAAGAGAGGGATGGTCACATATTTGCTTAAGAGCCATCATAAGAGAAAGAATTAGACCGCGCCTGGCTATACCTTCACTTTTTTCTATCTTTTCCATAGTTTCATCAAGAAGAGCCTGGTATAAAGTAGCTTGCTCCTGGGTTAAATTGCAGAAGACTTTCATTTCATTTTTCTCAGGAAGGTCAGTGATGACAGATTTATCAGTTTTTAGTCTTCTAAGTAAGAATGGTGCAGTGAGCTTTTTGAGCTTCTCTGTTGCCTCTGGGTCTTTATAGCGTTCTATAGGAAGGGCGAGGTTACGCTTAAATCTTTTTAAGGGTCCGAGAAAGCTAGGATTGAGAAACTCAAAAATAGACCAGAGTTCTGAGAGTCTGTTTTCTACAGGTGTTCCTGTAAGAGCAATTCTATTTCGGGCTTTGAATTGGCGGGTTGCTCTAGCCTGTTGAGAAAAGGGGTTCTTTATATTTTGAGCCTCATCCAGAATAATCCCTTCCCACTCAATTTGCGAGAGGAGTTCCCTGTCGCGCCTTGCCAGAGAATAAGTGGTTAAGACCACGCTATGAGGAGAAAAAATCTTCTCCAAAGATTTTTTTGATCGGGGCCGACCTAGACCATAATGGCGCACAACAGGAAGCTCTGGAGAGAATCGCTCCATTTCCCTTTGCCAGTTACCTAATACCGATGTAGGACATATAACCAGAACAGGATGTGAATGAGCGCTGGAAAGCTTTTTTCTGTGAAGTAACCAGGCTATTAACTGAATAGTTTTTCCCAAACCCATATCATCAGCAAG
>CAZQMG010000225.1:0-2181 GCA_964594375.1 uncultured Clostridia bacterium
CTAGATGTGCAAAGGGTGAACCTTTGATGGTGATATCAGGTTACGCAGTATTCTCACAATGACTTTTCGGCACTTTTTCTTGCCTGGCACTTGCTGATATCATTCTTTTTGGGCAAGACCCTGTCAGACAAGATTTTGCGCTACTGGAGAAGTAACACTACTGGAGAAGTGACCTTGACTTATCTAACGAGCGTATTAGAATACAATTATGTGGGTTAAAAAGAGGGGGTTATTCGGCATACAAATTGCTCTATTCTGATTTAGCGAAGTGACCCGCGGAGCAATAACGGCCGTATCACTAAAAAGGAGCACTAATGAAGACGATTCTCGTAGTTGAGGATGACAAGCATCTTGGAAAGCTAGTACATCACGCCTTAAGAGGCTCCTACAAGGTTTTTCAAGCTGAGAATAGGCTTGAAGCACGTCAAACAATAGACAAAAGCCGGGTGAACCTGGTATTACTGGATTTGCATCTTCCCCCTGAGACGGATACCGTCAAGGAAGGGATGAGGACATTGGAAGAGATAAGAGAGATTGATTCTGAGATTAAGGTGGTGGTGATGACCGGGGATCGAGAACAAGAGACTTCCTTAAGAGCAATAGATAGGGGTGCCTATGACTACTTCTGCAAGCCGTTTAATCTTGAAGAAATGAAAATTGTCCTCAAAAGAGCTCTTTATATTCAGAGCCTGGAGAGAGAGAACCAGCGCCTGCGCCAAAGATTATCCCAAGAAGTCCAGTTTCGCAACATCATCGGTAAGAGTGATAAAATTAGGTCAGTCTTGGAGTTAATTAGAACGGTTGCTCAGAGCGATTGTACTGTGCTCATCCGTGGAGAAAGCGGCACCGGTAAAGAAATGGTGGCTGAAGCTATCCACCATAGTGGTCCCAGATGCAATCAGCCTTTCATAGCAGTAAACTGTGCTGCAATACCAGAGGCACTTATGGAAAGCGAGCTCTTCGGCTATGAGAAGGGAGCTTTCACCGATGCCATTAGAGGTAAGCCAGGCAAATTTGAACTGGCCTCCAGTGGAACTTTATTTATGGACGAGATTGGCGATATGAGTTTGGCCATGCAAGCTAAAATATTAAGAGTTATTCAAAATCGCTCCTTTGAGAGATTGGGAGGAACCGAGTCTATAAAAGTTGACTCTCGTCTTATCGCCGCTACCAACAAGAACTTGGAAGAACTCATAGCAAAGGAAGCCTTCAGGGAAGACTTATATTATCGTCTAAATGTTGTCTCGATTCATCTTCCTCCTTTGCGTGAGAGAAAGGAGGACATCCCTCTTTTAGTAAGCCATTTCCTAAGGAAGTACAACAAGACAGGCAGTAAAGTAGTAAAGGGAGTCTCTTCTCGGGCTCTAGAGTCACTAGTAGATTATGACTGGCGGGGTAATGTCAGGGAGCTGGAGAATGTCATTGAAAGGGCCATTGTTCTCAAACAGGACGAGATGTTATTAGCAAGGAGTATTTCTTTGCAGGCAGGGGAAAAGTCTTTGCCATCAAAAATCCCTTTCAGTTCAACGCATACTTCACTAGCTGAGACAGAAAAGGAGCTCATTCAAAAAGCTTTGAGAACTACCCAGTGGAATCAAACCAAGGCAGCAAAGCTGTTGGAAGTACATCGAAATACCTTACGACGAAAAATAAGACATTTCAATATCCATAAAAAATAGGCAGAATCCTCTTCCCAGGACTTTTCCTCAGAACAAAAAATCCCTGGGCCCAAGATTAGCTAAGAACGAGTCAACTCCCCAATCCCATTAGGTAATATCCATACCCGAATATAACAGTCGGTCACAACAAAAAGATACTAGGTAGCAATTTGGTGCAGTTGCATCATAGCACAGATATCGCAGTAGCATTATCAAACACTCAAACAATTGCCCTGCTTCAGCACATACCTTGCACCAATATGGGGCAAATGAATCAATTCGGGTCATCTCTCATAGTGCACTCCCTGCCTAAGCAAGATTCCTCATAGAATCAACAGACCAAATTAGAAGCGGATTTGAGCAGACTTACCCAGCTTCTTTTCTCTCACTTGAAGGCTTGCCATCGAAACTGCTTAATCAGGGATTTCTTCATTGGACACTCTAATATTGTGGAGCGATTTTATTTGAATTCAAATTCAATTTTATCATCATTGAGCCAATGGTACACTGGCTTAATTCCCTT
>CAZQMG010000226.1:0-2167 GCA_964594375.1 uncultured Clostridia bacterium
CAACTTTTCTCATTATAGTAAATCTTATTCAAATAGTCAAGAGGTAACCCTTCCAGAGAGAGCTACAATTTCTATTTTCATTTTCTCCAAGTCTACCCATCCCACTGTAGAACAGCCACTAAGCCTACTATCACTTCATCAATTCCCCAAATTCTTCTTCAGTAATAGTCTTCACCCTGAGCGCCTTAGCTTTATCGTATTTAGAACCAGCATTTTCGCCCACTACTACATAATCTGTCTTCTGGCTAACAGAACTCACTACTCTCGCCCCCATTTTCTCCACCAGATCCTTTGCTCTCTGACGAGTATAATGCTCCAGGCTCCCAGTAAAAACAAATCTCTTCCCAGTAAGAGAAGTTTCCCTCTTTTCCTCTCTCTCTTCCTCCATTAGTACTCCCCACTTCTTTAATCTAGCTAATAGCTCTCTATTTTTCTCCTCCTGAAAAAAGAGGAGGGTTGACTGGGCAGTCCTAGGGCCAATTTCGGGAATCTCTTGCAGGCTTTCCTGGGAAGCGGTCGCTAACGCTTCTAAAGAGGAAAAATTGTCGGCTAATATACGAGCCCCCCTTGCTCCTACATATCGAATGCCTAAAGCAAAAATAAGTCGGCTCAAAGGCTGCGATTTACTTTTTTCAATTTGAGAAAGGAGATTTTGAGCAGATTTCTCCCCCATTCGCTCCAGAGAAGAGAGAGTAGAAAAGTCCAACTTGTAAAGGTCAGATACATCCAGGATAATCTTATTATCGACCAATTGCTCAATTAACTTATCTCCTAAACCTTCTATATCCATAGCCGTTCTTTGAGCATAATGAGCAATCTTTTCCTTCAACTGAGCCGGACAGGATGAACCTATGCATCTACTCACTGCCTCATCTTCTAGCTTAATTACCTTAGCACCACAAACAGGACATTTTTTGGGGATGGAGAATTCTTTTTCTCCACCGCTTCTTTTGCTTTCAATGACCTTTACTACTTGAGGAATGATATCTCCTCCTTTTTCGATAATAACTGTATCTCCTATTCTTATATCTTTTCTTCTAATCTCGTCCTCATTGTGCAAGGTAGCTCGCGTAATAGTAGTGCCGGCTAAAGGGATGGGCTCAAATATAGCTACCGGGGTAAGGGCACCTGTCCTTCCCACTTGAAGAATGATATCTCTTATCACCGTAGTAGCCTGTTTAGCCTGGAACTTACTAGCGATAGCCCATCTAGGATTCTTGCTAGTGGAACCCAGTCTCATCTGTTGGTCAATATTATTTACCTTAATTACCATTCCGTCTACTTCATAGTCTAGCTCTTCTCTCTTCTTGGCCCAAGAACTACAATAAGTAAGCACTTCATCTATATTTTTGCATAACCTAAAGTGAGGATTCACTCTAAATCCCCATTCTCTCAATTTCTCCAGACACTCCATATGTGTGGAAGGAATCTTTACCTCTACGGTATAAGGCAAGGCATAAACAAAGCCATCCAGGGGTCTTTGGCTGGTGATTCGAGGATCGAGAAGTTTTAGAGAGCCAGCGGCAGCGTTACGGGGATTAGCAAAAAGAGAATCTCCCTTTTGCTCCCTTTTTCTATTTAACTGTTGAAATCCGGACCTGGCCATATAGACTTCTCCCCTTACCTCAATTCTTCCTCTCACCTTCTTACGCAACTTAAGAGGAATGGTATGAATAGTCTTCAGATTAGCCGTAATATCATCTCCTCTCCTACCGTCCCCTCTGGTTGAGCCTCGTTGCAATTCTCCATCTTCATACATCAAAGAAACGGATACACCATCTATTTTTAGCTCTACCACATACTGAAAATCCTCCCCGGGCAACTCCCGACGTAGTTTTCTTTCGAATTCTCCCACCTCTTCTTCTGAATAGGCATTCTCCAAACTAAACATGGGAACAGAATGTTCCACCGTAGGAAAACCTTCTTCAGGCATACCTCCTACCCTCTGGGTGGGAGAGGTGGGACTTCTAAAAGAAGGATGCCTCTCCTCCAGCCTCTTTAGCTCTCTCAATAACTGGTCATATTCATAATCAGAAATTTCCGGATTATTCTCTATATAGTATTTGTAGTCATGGGAATGGATTTCTTCTCGCAATCTCTCTATCTTTTCTCTTATTTTGTTATCAACCATGCTCAGAATCCTTACTTAAAAATGCCTCAGGACAAT
>CAZQMG010000227.1:0-2133 GCA_964594375.1 uncultured Clostridia bacterium
CTTCATAAATGAAGTCGCTACAAGGGATACGCAATTATTTATGTCGTTTCATATATATGTGCCTAGCCCATTCCTCCTAAGCCAATTACTCCTATTTTAACCTTTTCCATCATTTTCCCCTTGTTGAATTTTCCTCAGTATAATAATACCATTTCATCTTATTTGGAAACTCGGCCATATTCCAGACTTTTGAGATATTCTATATCTTCAGTTAGTTTCTTTTCCGTAGGAATGTCTGAGAAATCCTCAAAAGAAAGATACCCCTTATAACCTACTATCTTAAGAGCATCCATAATCTCTTTCCAATTAACGAACCCTTCTTTCAATCGAGCCCAGGTAGGTTTCCAGAAAAAAACACCATTTTTATCTTTTTTCTCAATCACCCAAGAAGCATTTTTAATATGAATATGAGCTAAATACTCTCCCAATAACTGCATTCCCATCTGCCAATTTTCATATCCTTCATAGATCATATTCCCCGGATCATAGATAACCCCAATGCAATTGGGATCAAATGAGGAAACGAGACGATAAGCCGCGGAGGCACTAGGTATGATATTACCCATATGCAATTCTAAAAGAGCCTTTATGCCGTATTTGGATGCAAGCTTTTCCACTTTTTCTAAGTTTTTCTTTGTTTCTTCAAACAAATTATTATAGTTAGGTCCTCCCTCGTAAGCAGGAGCATTTACTCTTATTTGAGGACAAGTCATAATCTTGGCTATCTGCATAGCTCTTTCTATTTTCTCAAACTCATTTGCCTTTAAATAGGTGGCTAAATTGCAAATTTTTAGATTCTCTTTCTCTGTCACTTTCTTGATATAATCTGCTCTTTCTCTTAGAGTTTGAAGAGAAAGAGTACATTTATTACCTTTCCAGAAAGAAGTTTTTTTCTCTTTTTTCTCCAAAACTGTGACTACTCTCCATTCAACTCCCTTATAGTTTAACCGAGCTAATTTGCCTACTATCTCCTCGGGAGTAAATTCCGGAGTCATTACCGTGAATACACTGTATTTCATCACTACCTCCTGCTGATATCAGCCTTATCTTAAGTGACTTTCCATTTATTTCTCAAAAAAGATAATGGCTCATCTCGTTCTTGGGTAAAAATATTTGCCTTCTCTTTCCTTAGAGATTCAATAACACCCCCTATAAGATTCTGAACATCTCCTGTTCGGCCTCTTCTCTCAATTATACCAAACATCTCCAAGGCACTCAGTGCTTCTCTTAAGGGAGGTCGACTGGTACCTAACTGTTCCGCTAAAACCGGCTCTGAAGGTAATTTATCCCCTGGTTTAAGGATACCTCGTTCGATTAGATCCTCGATTTGACGAACAATTTGAACATATATCTTTCCTATTTTAACCTTAATGAATGGTTTCTTATCCATTTATCTCCTCATATCCTTGTCTTACAAGATAACAATATAACAAAATTTAAAAAAAGTCAAGAGCTGGGGATGGCAAATCCTTCCTCGACAATCTTTTATAAACTGACCAGAAAGTATGTTACCTATTTGCTTTTTAATCCATTTCTCTTTTTTTGACATCGCTTCTTTCTTGCCATAGAATACGAGCAGATTACTTTAGGAAAAAATTTGCTTTATGGAGATATGGATGAAAAAAATGCAAGCAGCTTATTTAGAAAAACCTGGCAAGATAGTAATTCGCCGAATTTCTATTCCCTCAATCAAGAAAAATGAGGTTTTGGTCAAAGTAGCTCGTTGCGGAGTTTGTATGACCGATGTTCATATGTATAAAGGCAGCTTTCCAGTTAAAATGCCGGTTATCCTGGGACATGAATTCTCCGGGACTATAGAGAAAGTAGGAGAAAAGGTTAGTAGCTACGCAAACTTAACCGGTCAAATCCCTATCAAGATTGGAGACAGGGTCAGTGCTATCCCTTTGATTAGCTGTGACTTATGTCCAGCCTGCCTTAAGGGCAAAGGTAACCTCTGTGAAAGCGCGCAATCCATAGGAGGAGCAGGCGAGATAGTAAACAACGGAGCCTTTGCTCAATATATTAAACTGCCCGCCAGAGTTCTTTATAAACTGCCAGATAATATGTCCTATGTAACCGGTGCATTCATAGAAATGACCGCTTGTTGTCTTCATGGTATAGATTTATCAAGAA
>CAZQMG010000228.1:0-2118 GCA_964594375.1 uncultured Clostridia bacterium
TTTCTGAAATTTAAGAGTGGTTCACCAACCTTAATAAGGGTAGCCTAATCCTCCTCTATAATTATTCTCATTTTTCGCTTTTTTCCAATTGCTTGATACGGGAATCAATCTGTTCCATCTGACTCTTTAAAGCACCGGCTTGGTCCTTTAGAAAACTCAGTTCTTGCTCAGGGCTTGGCCCGGGGGCCTGTGAAAAACCATAAGGCATTGTTCCTGCTCCACCATACATAGGATAAGGAGCCTGTCCTCCCTGCATGGCCTCCCAGTAAGCCTGGGCCTGTGGAGTCGGCCATTGACCGGTCATGAGATAACTAGCTGCTGGCCCCAATCCGGTGGGACTTCTTCCCAGCCAACCGGGAGAAAAACCAAACCTCATCCAGCCAGGTAAGCCAGTGAGATAATACATATATCTATTGCCATGTCCTCCAGGCATTTCACTCACCTCCTCATGTATTATTTTAAACTCACCATATTATTGATAAGTTTAATTGCTTGAATTTTAGCTTACTCTCTGCTATACTTTTAAGCAGGCAGTAAGGACGACTTAGACCTCGTTTGTTATATCTACTCTACCCGCAATTTTTCCTTCTTATTGATAATGATTATCATTATAATAATCGATATTTAGAATTTGTCAACCTCCCCGCTACATCTCTCCTCCATCTGATACGTATCATAGTCGCCCGAGGGGATTGATAATTCAGTCTTGGATAATATGATATCGACAAAAGAAAGACTCTCCCCGGAAGAAGAGTTTAATAAACCAGTGGCAGCATTACATAAAAAGGTTAGGAAGCCGGGGATTGCTGGTAAAGATATCAAGACCAGATGAGTTTTTGAAAGTATATTCTTAGAGAAAAAACAGGAAGGAGAAGAGTATGCCCAAGGAAACAATGACTCCACGAGAACGCTGGCTGGCTGTGCTTAAAGGCCAAAAGCCTGATAGAGTTCCTATGGATTACTGGGCTACAGAGGAGGCAACCAAGAAACTTATGAATTACTTAAAGTGCGACAACGAAGAAGAACTCTTTAAGTGTCTTCACATTGATCGAGTTATTACGGTAGAGCCAGGGTACACAGGGCCATCCCTGCCCAAAGATACAGATATCTTTGGCTGTTGTTTTCAAAATATAAGTTATGGCAGAGGAGTATATCAAGAGTGTATTTATCATCCCTTAGTTAAATATGAAACGGTTGAAGAAATTAAGCAAAGCTATCGATGGCCCAGTGCAGACTGGTATGATTATTCGGAAATTCCTGGTCAGATTATGGGTAGAGAAGATTATCCTATTCGCGGTGGTGGTTCAGAACCTTTCTTAACCTATAAGAATCTGCGTGGACAGGAACAGGCTCTCATTGATTTAATCCTTAATCCTGAGATGGTGCACTTTTGCCTGGATAAGCTATTTGATCTTTGTTATGAGAATACCTTGCGCATTTATAAAACAATCCCCGATAAAGTTATGATTACCTATGTAGCAGAAGATTTAGGATCACAAGAAGATTTAATGTATTCACCAGAGCAGATTCATCAGTTTTTCATTCCCCGAATGAAACGAATGATGGATCTTGCTCATCAAGCAGGAGCTTTTGTTTTCCATCACAGCGACGGAGCTATTCGGAAAATCATTCCGGAGATGATAAAAGCGGGTATTGATGTCTTAAATCCTATCCAGTGGAGATGTAAAGGAATGGAGCGTGAGGGTCTCAAGCGTGATTTTGGAAACAAGATAATTTTTCATGGAGGGATAGACAATCAATATACCTTAGCTTTTGGCTCAAAAGAAGAGATTCGAGAGGAAGTAATAGACAATCTTCGTATCCTGGGAAAAGAAGGAGGGTATATCCTGGCTCCTTGCCATAATATTCAAGCAGTTAGCCCTCCAGAAAATATTGTTACTATGTATGAAACAGGATACGAATATGGATGGAGTTAATTCTAAAGGGAAGTTATGTGGGATGAAATTAAGAAGAGTAAATAGCGGGGAGAACCCCGGCCAATTAAAGATTCACTGGTGGGTCTGGCCAGACATAGGAAGCAGAAAAAGAAGAGTTACAGGAAAAATAGAGGAATTTGGTCTTGACGGTTTTTAATATAGCCATAATTCCTCGAGGAAG
>CAZQMG010000229.1:0-2105 GCA_964594375.1 uncultured Clostridia bacterium
CTGAACAAGAGACAGAGGCAATAGTCAATGCTGCCAATACCACTCTTCTGGGAGGGGAAATATCTCTCCTCAAAATAACCTGGCACAAAAACTATTGAGTAGGGTAAGGAGGAGGTGAGAAGCGAATGAAAAAGGGTTTATCGTTAGTGCTGGTTTTGGTTCTAATTCTTTCAGTGGGGGCTTTTGCCTTTCAGAATGAGCCAGACGGGTTCAGACGGCTGAGTTTTGGCGGTCTAATTGGCCAGTATACTCCGAGTTTTGGCGAACTAAAAGATTATCTTAACCTGTCAAGTGATTTCTGGGAGGCGGACTTAGATTTTGAAGGTGGAGAAGTGCGTGGGTTAATTGTGGAGTATGCTATCACCCGCAATTTCAAATTCCGAGGGGAATGGAGCACTTTTAATACGCAGATAAGCGTAAAAGACGGCTACGGTTGGACTGGGTATAAGGCAAAATATAACCTGAATGTCAACGCCTATACAGTATCGGGAATCCATACCATTACTTCTGAAAAAGCACTGTCTTACTATATCGGAGCAGGGCTAGGCTAATTTATGACTAAGTTTCAATGGGACGAGACTATATCAATCCGTGCTAGCCCTGTCTGGTGGAGCAGGGGGGAAGAGACTGAAAGACCTATCCTCTTTCAAATCTTGGCCGGCTTTAGACTTGGCACTGGGGCGGTTATTTTGCAGGGGGAAGTCTATATTTTGCCAAAGGTAAGAATGGAGGATTTTCGTAGTGTTCGTGAATACGATGGGCAACGCATCGAAGGAATCACCATTGACCTGAGTGGTATGTTTAGCATAGGAGCAATTATCAGATTATAGCAATTTCTGAAACTAGCAATTTCAAGGACTGGCAATTGCACTTTATATAGACAAGGGAGAAGAGGATGAGAAATAAAAAGTTACTGGCTATTGCTTTATTGAGTTTGAGTTTTTGTTTTGTGGGCGGGGTATGGGGAGATCGAAGATAAAGAATACCTACTTGGGACTAAAGCGAGGAATTTAGAGTTTGAACTTCTGCTGGCCAAAGTCAATGATATTAGGACGTGTCCAGATAGTTTTCTGTGAGTTTCATATGATTTTGTAGGCAGAATCAGAGAAAGTTAGGAGATTAGCTTGCATTCAGATTTATTCTGATTTAACGTTGGAGTAAGTGAAAGAAGAAATATATGAGAAAAAGAACTACTAAAGAGAATTTAGAGGAGGGGAAAATTACTGGTGCGGAGAATAAACCCAAGGCAAGCGTCTTCATTGATTATAGAAACTATCATTATTATTTAGAGAAGTATAAGTGGAATATCGACTGGGGAAAATTTAAGATGTTTTTGAGTTCAATGTATAATATTAACAAAATCTATTTCTACGAAGGAGTACCTTCTAAGATTGTATTCTTCGATTTATACCCAGCGTCTTCTTTAGAAGATTTCGTGAATATGAGAAAAGAGAAAAACCAAGAGTTTAAATCTTTAGAGGAAAAAGGATTTACAATAAGAAAAAAGCTTGTTAACAGGATGTATGATGCTAAAGAAAAAAAGTATAAGCATAAATGTAATTTTGATGTTGAGCTTACAATAGATACTGTAGACAATCTTGATGATTATGAGGTTTGTATATTATGCAGCGGGGATGGAGATTTTGTTAAATTAATAAGATACCTAAAAGGAAAACATAAAACGGTAATAGTTATAGCAGGGAAGGATAGATTGTCCAGCTTGCTCAAGAAAGCAGCACATCAGTTCATGTATCTAAAGAACATGAAACCCAATATCATGAAGCCACAATCTGGAAGTTAATTCTGCAAAAAGAAAGCCCTGCCGTAGCAGGGCTTATTTCGCCTCAAGCAGGTGAGGCTTTAGTATTTTCATATCTCTATAACTATTAGGAGTTTACTACATTTCAGAATTTTGTCAAGTACCGTTTCTGTCTGATTGCTTCGAGATTGCTTCAGGACTTCGTCCTTCGCAATGACATTAGGGTAATTCTGTTCGGAAAAGAGACTTTTTCAGTAATCTCTTTTCCTGACTTTTCTTGGAGTATTCTTATTATCGGAATTTGGTGCAAGAGCTTGAATACCCGAGAGAGAAAAGAAAAAGAAAA
>CAZQMG010000230.1:0-2095 GCA_964594375.1 uncultured Clostridia bacterium
CTGTATTCTCTCGTGATTCACTTTAGTGCCTTAATCGTAACAAATGACCCTTCACTATAACCTTCT
The DNA here is from genome assembly GCA_964594375.1 of uncultured Clostridia bacterium. Classification (GTDB taxonomy): domain Bacteria; phylum Aerophobota; class Aerophobia; order Aerophobales; family AE-B3A; genus AE-B3A. The sequence continues at coordinate 67 of CAZQMG010000230.1, forward strand.
TTTATTGGTTCAATAGCTTTTATCTTAGATAGACTATGAAAAATTGTTTGAGTGAAATTGAAATTCTTGAAGCCTACTTTTTTCAAGATAAGAACAATCTCAGCTACTGTATAGAAAGTAGCTATTCCATAAAACACGCTCTTTTTTTTTATGCTGCTGATATGATCTTCCCAGAGAGCTTTCCCTGTCGCTAGGCAAATGGGGGCAAAAGGAAGTAAAGTCGTATACTCTGTGTCGCAGCAGCCAACCAAAAACAAGGTAACTGCAACCAAACTCACACCCTGTTTCACCAATTCACCCCCCAGCACATAACTGGTTAAGAGGGTTACCTGCCAGCACGCTGCCCAACCCATTTCCAATAATTAAGTCTAAAACAACATTCTTGCTGAAATAAAACAATAGGGGTATCAAAGTATGAGTGAGGCCAACAAGTAAAACAACTCCGGCCAGAACAGGCAGGCTATTGGACATAGTCCTGGCTGACTTTATTACTGCACTTTTTAATTTCTTATCCATTTGCTTTCTCTAAAAATAAGATTATCCTCCCAGTCAAACTAGCGAATAAGAATCCATTTTTTCAAAAATTTTTTCATGCATCCTCTGGTGATAAGTTAAGGTAGAGTTCAGTAATGGTCACTCCAAGCACAATCCCTGCTTTCCATAGAACAGCCTTTTTGCGATGGTGTCCAGTTGTTCCACCCTTAGTCTTTTTTCACAAATAGAAGAGGATATATTATATCACTTGTACAACAAGGAATCCAAACAGCAAGAAACAAAAATAAGAAGATAAAAGGAAACATCCACTCTGATATGGTTATCTGGTGTTGCGTAATGTTGAATAATGATGCCCATGTACTCAGCAACACGTGTCCAGCATGTGGAAATCTAGTCTTAGGTCTCTGATAACCAATCATAATACCAATAATGGCCAATAGATTTATCCACCATTTTGCGATAAATGGAATAACAAAGGGCATTTTAATTCCAAGTAAATATGCTCCTATATAAGGAATTATTACGTCGCTTAAGGTGGCTATGCCAATTGATCCTGTATAACCAATCAAGGTTGCCATCCAAAGATTGCCATGGGTATGCAATTTATATATCGCTGTGGTTACCAAGGCACTCAACACAACGTGGAGTGGATGTAGGATGTAAAAAGTATTATATGAAATTTTAGCGGGGACCCTACAAAAAACTATTATCCCCACAATAACAATTCCTGTAGTGGCCCCAAACGTAGTAAATGGAGCATGTCTTTTAAGCTCTTTGGCTATCATACTCACTCTTAATCTCGTCTTTTCTTTACTCGCACTCCGACGCGCTCTCTTATCTAGATGAAACGTCTTATATATTTTCGCTTATCTGTAGAGGTTTGATTCATCAAACCCGCTAATTTTCTGGCTTCATAAATGAAGTCGCTACAAGGGATGCGCAATTATTTATGTCGTTTCATATAGATGAGAGAGCGAGTTTATCTTGGAATTTGATGTTTTAAGATCTCCGGCTGCGCTCAGGAAATTATAAAACTCCACGTCTTTTATTGAGTAGATCTCCTAAAATTTAAAATATGACCCGGGGTATATCTGCTGTCGTGAATGATTGTTTTAGAATGTTCGACTTCAAAATAAAAATTTGCCTCCTCTATGTCTCTCTTAACCTCCCCCAATTCCATATGTTCTGGATACACTGAAAGCAACGCATTAGGTTTTAAAATTCTATAGGCTTCCCTTAGTAACTTCTTTCTTTCGTCCGGTGAAAAGTGATAGGAGTGCAGAACATCATAAAGCAAGACTATATCAATGGATTCATCTCGCAATGGAATTTTTAACTCGCCTGAGGTTTTTACTATCTTTATATTTCTCAGTTCTTTTGATTTGGCTTTCCGCATCAGTTCATCGAGCTGGGTTTTATTTTTATCCAGAGCATAAATTTTTCCTTCTTTCCCGATTATTTTTGCAGCGGGGAGAGAAAAAATTCCTGAACCGCATCCAAAATCCAAAATAACCTGACCTTCTTTAATACCTAT
>CAZQMG010000231.1:0-2091 GCA_964594375.1 uncultured Clostridia bacterium
CAGTGTATTATCAAACCTACAAAATAGAGCCTGGAACTAAGATAAGACATCTAGCAGGAGATAGATATGGATGAACGATATCTTGTGGATGAGTTAACGGTAAACGAATCCTGGCGAATCTTTCGTATTATGGCTGAATTTATAGACGGATTTGAAATCTTAAGTAAAATACCTCCGGCTGTATCTATATTTGGTTCAGCAAGAACGCATCCTGATGACAGTGATTATAAAAAGGCAGAAAAAACCGCAGCAAAGCTCGCTAAGGAAGGATATGCTGTCGTTACCGGAGGTGGACCAGGGATAATGGAGGCAGCAAATAAGGGAGCCAGCGAAGCTGGAGGAGTATCTGTGGGACTTAATATTAATTTGCCCGCCGAACAAAAACCGAATAAATATATTGGAACCTACCTTGATTTTCGCTACTTCTTTGTACGGAAAGTTATGTTTGTGAAATACTCAGTCGCCTTTGTTATCTTCCCGGGAGGATTCGGTACTCTGGATGAATTCTTCGAATCCGTTGGATTGATTCAGACACATAAGATCAAACCTTTCCCGGTGATTCTGGTAGGGAGAGAGTACTGGAAAGGTCTAAAAGATTGGATGGATAAAGCACTTTTAGCCGGAGGAAAAATTTCTCCTGAGGATATCAATTTGTTTCGTATAATAGATGAACCTGATGAGATAGTGAATTTCACAAAAAATAACCAGCCGCATGATTAACCGACTCTGAATAGACAGACTCCTATACTTTTAAATCAGATACTCCTTAACCACATCTATAGTGGCTTCTGCTTTCCCGCTCGATTGAGCTACCTCAAGAGCTTCTTTATTAGCATAAATCTGTAGAGCTTTTTTCATTATATTGGCAAATAGCTCTCTAGATAGAGCCATAGCTTTAACCGGCTCCATACGATAAGTATATTGGTCCTCTCCGAACCAGCCCTTATAGCCTGTATCAATAGCAGCATAACAAAAATCAGCCAGGCGCCAGTTGTCCCCTGTGCCTGATATTCGGTCTTCATCGTTGCTGTGTAATTTGGCATTGTTAATATGAAAATTGGTCAAGGGTACATTCACTCTCTTTAAAGTATAAAGCATATCCGCTGGCTCAGAGGCATACATCTGTTCATGGCCATAATCAACACAGACTCCCATGTTAGTTCCCCCGCATTCTTGATTAACCATTAGAGCTACTAAAGCAGCTTTATGGGTAGTAGAAATTATCATATTTCCTTCTCTTGGCTCATGGAGTTTGGCTTCCACGCCAAAGATGAGATTCTCCTGGCGAGCTTTTTTATTTATGACTATGCATCCTTCAACGAATCTATCCAGGAGCTGACCATAATTGACCTGGAAGTTATAATCCCAGCCATCTGAACCCGGCCATAAAGCTACACTAGTGCAACCAAGTTCTTTAGCAATCTCTATTCCTTGTAAAGCTATTGCCAGGGCATCCTCTCGGATACTTTTATTGACATTGGTTATTCCGCCTAATTTCCACTTGGGATCTGTCCATAAATTAGTATTCATATTGGTAGGAATAAGTTTGTATTTAGCCAAAGCCTCTTTTACCCTTTGGATTACTACCTCATCTTTTTTGTAATTTCTATCAATAAATATTACTTCGTGAAACTCAATTCCTTTCATTCCTGCCTGTGCCACTCGTTCTATCTGGGATATAACATCACTTTTAAAGTTAGGCTCATTGCTAAGGTAACCCACTGGAGCAAATCGGTCAGCAAAATCACCGGCACACCAATGTCCGGCAGCAAGCTTTATCCCGAAATCATCAAAGAACTGCTCCAGTCTGTCTCCCTTTAAGTATCCTTTGTACTCAGTCTCCAATCTGGCTAAATTTTCTCTGTCTATCCTCATTTACTACTCCTTTTTTTGGCTTTTTTCCTAGGTCTAGGGACTATTTTATGTGTGTGCGGAAGAACATCCTCTCCCTGTCCCTGCATATTCTATCTTAATATAAAAATAGAGAAGGTCAATAAATACCTCAGGATTATTTATCTGTCTGTGTTTGACAGAAATTCTAAATACTGATAAATTACAATCGGTTTTTTAGAAAAACTGGTAACAAGTTCT
>CAZQMG010000232.1:0-2085 GCA_964594375.1 uncultured Clostridia bacterium
GAGAATACTGCGTAACCTGATATCACCATCAAAGGTTCACCCTTTGCACATCTAGGGAAGTATAATGACGAGAAGGGGTTGACAGTGAACAGAATTCATCTATAATAATTATAGATATAGTTGACGAAAGAAAGAAAGAATAATATTCACTTTGAATAGAACAGTGTCTAGTGAGGAATTAGGCAACATTTCTGTCTATCCTGAAGGGTTCATAGAATGAAGGATGAGCGAAAGACAAAAGATCAACTTATTAATGAGTTGGTGGAATTACACCAACGAGTTGCTGAATTGAAAACATCAGAGATTGAGCGCAAGAAGGCGGAACTGGTGTTGCAAGAGAATGAAAAGCGCTATCGTCTACTTACCGAAAGTATATCCGACGTCATCTGGACCGCGGATTTGCAGCTTAATTTCACGTACATCAGTCCTTCCGTGACCCGCTTACTGGGTTACCGCCCTGAGGAAGTGATAGCTCAGAAGCCGGAAGAAACTCTGGGTCTTCGCTCCTTTAGGACTACCATGAAATTCGTTGAAGAGAAAAAGCGTAAAGAAGTGAGAACGGCTACGAGATACTCCGATTCACAGACGGTCGAGCTTGAGCTCAAGCGTAAGGATGGTTCCACGGTGTGGGTCGAGACCGGCATAACTTTCCTGTATGATGCATACGGTTGGCCTCGTGAGATTATGGGGATCATGCGGGACAGCACCGCCAGGAAAAAGGCAGAGACCGAAAGAGCTCAGGAGGCTGATCGTCTTAAGTCGCAGTTTATGGCCAATATGAGTCATGAGATCAGGACTCCTCTTACCGTCATCGATGGTGCTGTCCATCTTCTTCAAGAAAACTCCCTTTCGCTTGAACAGAGAGACCTATTGGCCATGATTCGGGACAGCGACAAACATCTCTTGGAGCTAATCAATAGTATCTTAGATTTGGCTAGAATTGAGGCAGGACAAACCAAAGTGGTGAAAAAAGAGTTTCTTCTGAAGGAGACCGTGAAAAACATCATTTCTGGTTTTGAGTTTGAAGCCAGGAAAAAAGGCCTGGAGATTAAGATGGTCTATCCTTCCCATCTTCCCTCGAAGATCCGCACTGATGAAGGAAAACTCACTCAGATTCTTTTTAACTTAATTTCCAATGCCTTAAAGTTTACCGAGAAAGGGAGAATAGAGATAAGATTGAACAAGGGAAGTAATTCTAGCATTCGGTTCTCTTTTGAAGACACTGGCATTGGTATTCCGGAAGAGAAACTGTCTCTGATTTTCAACAAATTCTACCAGATGAATGGAACTATCAGAAGAGAACACAGAGGCGTAGGATTAGGACTTACCATAGTTAAGGAGTTGGTTGAACTGCTAGGGGGAAAAATAGAGGTTAAGTCAAAACCAGGAAAAGGTTCCCTTTTTTGCTTTAGTCTTCCCTACATAGCTTTAAAGGAAAGAGTGGTTCCAGATAGAGATGGAAATGGGGCTCCCCCCAAAACAGAAGAGAGGGTGAAAAAAGGCGTGAATATCCTGGTGGCTGAGGATGATGATTTTACCTACAACATAATTAGGAGGTTCTTGGAAGGCTGCACTATCAGCCGAGCAGTAGATGGAGAAGATGTTCTGAGAAGGATAAAAGAGAAAAGCTATGATATGGTTCTTATGGATATTCAGATGCCAAAAATGGATGGCCTTGAGGCAACCAGAAGGATCAGGGAAAAGGATTCAGACCTTCCTATCATTGCTGTCACTGCCAGAACATTTAAGGCTGATGAGGATAAGTGTCTTGCCGCCGGGTGCAATGATTACATAGCCAAGCCCATAGCGCCACAAAAGCTAATAGCTAAGATAAATCAATACGCTGTTAGAGGGCTGTCGAGAAGGCAAAATAACCCTCCAAAATAAGAAATCTATTACAGATAACAATCAGGGGGAGAGAGAGTGCGCCCTCTGGGCAACCAATTATTCTTCGAATTCCCAGAGCAGACTACTTTTGGGGACCTCTCACCGAGGATTATTCGATAAAGCGAACTTCCTTTTCTCCTTGTTCTATATGAAACGACATAAATAATTGCGCATCCCTTGTAGCGACTTCATTTATGA
>CAZQMG010000233.1:0-2073 GCA_964594375.1 uncultured Clostridia bacterium
GAAGTAACCAGGCTATTAACTGAATAGTTTTTCCCAAACCCATATCATCAGCAAGACAAATGCCAAAACCTAAATCAGTCATATTAGTGAGCCATACAAGTCCTCTTTTCTGATAGGGTCTTAGTTTTCCCCGAAAGGTGGAAGGAGTTCTAATAGACTTCAGAGTCTTATTACTATTAAGAGCGTCCAGGAGAGATTTTATATTCCCTGTAGCAATTACTTCTACGGGAGACTGGAGGTCAGGATATTCTTTTTTACCCAGAAGGGTGGCAGATAAGGCTTCCTGAAGTGTCAATTTTCCTGAGGCAGCTTTATTAAATAACTCCTTAATTTGAGTAACTTCTGCCGGGTCTATCATCACCCAATGGTCACGCCAGTGAACAAGAGGTTGTTTGAGGCGAGCTATTTGTTTGAATTCAGAGATACTTAAAGTCTCATCTCCCAGCGCTACTTCCCACTGATAATCTATGAGAGAAGGAAAGCCAAATTGGCCAGTTCCCGACTCGCCTGTGCTCTTTGATTTCCTTGAACCTACTCTCATCCTGGCTTTTATTCGTCTTTGCCCTGCCCGAGTAAATTCCTGGGGTAGCAAAATAGCAAGTCCTGACTGTTGCAACAAAGGGATAGCGTCCTGGATAAAACTCCAGGTTTCATTAACGTCTATTTTCACCGAGGATGGTCTGGCTGTTTTTAAGCTCTTAGTCAAAGGTGGAAAAATATTAGAGGCTTCAGCCAATCCCATTAAAAGTCTTTCCTGGGGCTCTTTAAAAGTGCGGTTCAAAAATCTTAGCTCTTTTTTAGAAGATTTCCATACCTTCTCAGAGGGAACAAGAAGACTGGGGTCATCAACTGCCTGAAGCAAGTAACTTATCCGCCATTTACCATTATTTTTTGGGGAACCTAAAGGTATCTCCAGGCGAAAGCATATTCTGTAGTCCTCCCATTGGGGAGAAGTTGCCCCGGGTCTTAGCCATCTATTCAATAATTGAGGAATGGAACGTTCGCTAAATCCTTTTATAGGAAAAAGAGAATTCGCACCGGTCAATGATTTTATAAAGCGAGCATCCCAGGCCTGGTCAAAATCCTCAGGAATAAAATTTCTTTCTTCAAAAGTTTCATAGCTATAGCGAGCTAAACTATCGGCAGCCTCATCAAGAAATTTTTGCAGAATATTCTTTGCTGTATATACAGCAGGAGGGATATTTTTATCTTTTTCTTTATAGGGTGTGGCATAAGCAGCCAGAGGCATAGCTTTTGTTAGTTTTATGAATCTTTCCCTATCCTGCTCCATCCATAATGATATTCTCCAGCCTGCCTTAAAAGAACTTTCAGATTGCGCTGTAAGTTCTGGTATCATCTCTCCTCTAACTATAAGTTCCAGAGCGAATTTAGCTACCAGGGACCATATCCTGAGGGAAGAACTTAATCTTTTACGGGAAGATTCAGTACTGTCAATAGTAGCAAGGGCAGTTATTGAGTCTATAATAGAAAGAGTTTTTCCCTGTACATTAAAAACTCTGGGAGCTTTGGATTTTGGCTTTCTCTTAAGGACCCAGGTTGCAGGTAAAACAAGGGGAATCTTCGCATCCTGAAAGGAAAGGGAAGGAATCGATTTTATAATTTCGGCAAGAACTTTCTCTAAGGAAAATTCTTTATATTGGGGCGGTAGCCAGAAAAACATCTTACCAGGGTTATCTTTTATCTCTGGAACAAATGTTACCTGCAGTTTATCGGTATGTATTCTTACTGAAGCCATTGGTACTACAGCTCCTCTTTAATAGGGACAATTTAATAAATTTAATAGGGACAGCCCTGATTTCTTTATTCTCATCGGAAATTTTTTCCGTTAAATTTCCGTTAAATTTCCGTTAAAATATCTCGTAATACGTAGTTTTCTTACTTTTCCCTTTCCGAATTACTACATTTTTATCTACAAGCTCTGTTAAATCATTTCTTGCCATCCTGTCCCTCTTTTTATATCAAGACCTGACCCCTATTTTTTGTGACCCCTATTTTTTGCTGCCTTATTCTTTCTCATACAAAACGACTCCTTTTAATAAAACTGTTCGAGTG
>CAZQMG010000234.1:0-2037 GCA_964594375.1 uncultured Clostridia bacterium
CCATTTACGAACGACGATTCACTAAATATCTATGAATTTTCTTAGCCCTCTTTTTCCCTATGCCAGGAATTTGCTGTAATGCTTTTAAATCTTGACTTTTTATCAATTCTATAGATTTGAAATGAGTCAAAAGCAATCTCTTTGTTTTTTCTCCTACTCCAGGAATAGTATCCAAAAAAGAACCTCTAATTTTTTCTCCTCTTTTCTTTTTATGATAGGAATAGGCAAACCTATGAGCCTCATCTCGTATCTCCTGCAGAAGCTTTAAAGCGATTGAATCTGACGGAAGATTAAGAGGAAAAGAGCTATCAGGACAATAGACCTGTTCAAATTCTTTGGCTAATCCTATGACAGGAATAAAATTCAAATCTAATTGTTTGATTGCTTTCAGGCAGGAAGAAACCTGCCCTTTGCCTCCATCTACTAAAATAAGATGAGGAAGAGCACGCCTTTCTTTCAAAGATCTGTGATAACGCCGACGGATAACTTCTGAGAGCATGGCAAAGTCGTCTATTCCTTCTACTTCCTTGATTCTAAATCTTCGATATGCAGACTTTTTTGGTTTTCCTTTTTCAAAAACTACCACCGATCCAGTAGCTTCTTTTCCTCTTATATTAGAAATATCAAATCCTTCAATAAGTAATGGCTTTTTCTTTAATTCCAGGTATCCCTTAAGTTGGTCGAGTGCTTGCTCTTTATCTCCCCTTCTCTCCTGTTGCAGGATAAGATAAGCATTCTTTTTTACCAACTGCATTAGTTTTAGCCTATTTCCCCTTCTGGGGATTTCTAATTTAACCTTTTTCCCTCGTCTCTGAGAAAGCCACTCCTGGATAACCTTAAGTTCGGTAATTTCATTAGGAATTAATATTCTTGCTGGAACAAAAGAAATTCTCGCATAATACTCTTTCAAGAAGAAAGTTATTATGTCTTCCTTCTGGCTTTTTTCTCTTATATCAAGTAAAAAATGTTTCCTATCAATAACTTTGCCTTCTCGAATGAGAAAAACTACTACACAGGCATTCTCTTGTTCAGAAACAATATTGACCAAATCTATATCCTCTCCTGGGAAAGAGACCATTTTTTGACTCTGGCTGACCCTATGGATATCCCTGATACAATCCCTTAATGTAGCTGCTTTCTCAAATTCTTCTTTCAGGGAGGCCTTTTCCATTTCTTCTTGTAATCGTCGGAGTAAGTCCTGATAGTGTCCCTGCAGGAAAAGAGAGACACTTCTAACTAAGGAGGAGTACGCTTCTCTAGTGATTTTTTTCACGCAAGGAGCGTGGCATTCTTTCATATAGTAGTTAAGGCACGGTCTAATTCTGAATGTAAACCTTTCTTTGCATCTACGCAAGGGAAAAAAACGACTAATCAAAATTAAAACCCTTCTGGCTGCTTTTACATTAGTATAAGGACCGAAATAGAGAGAACCATCTTTCCTGGGATTCCGGGTTAGAGCTAGACGTGGGAAAAGTTCAGAAATAGTAAGCTTAATATAAGGATAAGATTTGTCATCTCTAAATTGGATATTATAGTGCGGATGATGATATTTTATTAAATTGGATTCTAGGATAAGAGCCTCTGTTTCTGAGTCGGTAATCATCCACTCGATGTCTTTTATTTCGTTGACAAGAGAGCTTATCCTGGGAGAGGAATGTGTTTTGCCAGAGAAATAAGACCTTACTCTTTTTTTCAAAGAAAGAGCTTTGCCTATATATAATACTTTCCCTTTTTTGTCTTTTAAAAGGTACACCCCTGGTTTGTTCGGCAGACAATTTAACCTTTCTCTTATCCTTAACTTATCGGACATAAGAAACACCCTCCCGAGATGTCTCAGGATAATTTTCCCTGTCTCTGTAACTGGTGAATCGTATTTCGTGAATCATGAATTGTCAATCAAACCCTACAATCGCTTAGTTCTTTCTTTTACGATTCACTATTCACTATTCACGATTTAGATTCCTTCAAGAAAAGCCAGAATCGTATCTCCATGCTCTTTCTGTTTGACTATGCCCATATTTCTTCGAGTAAAATTAA
>CAZQMG010000235.1:0-2037 GCA_964594375.1 uncultured Clostridia bacterium
ACTCAATATTTCTCTCAAGAAATCTTCCAGTTCAACAAACTCAAACAAATCAATAGTTTCATAAAAATCAACCAGAACATCAATATCACTTTCTTCCTTCTGGCTCTTTCTTACATAAGAACCGAATATACCTAGGGAATTTACCTTAAACCTTTCTTCAAGAATAGACTTGTGTTCATTTATTATTTTCTTAATTTCCTCAAGATTTCTCATAACCTTCCTCCCTTATCTTGGCATGGCAATGATTTCTCTGATTTTGAGGTCGAAAAAATTAGTAGAATAAGCTGATTTTACAACAATAGCTGTATCCGCTCCCTGGCTAGTCCCTGCTATTGCTATCACTTCTTCTTCTGGAGAGATAAGCCCGGCATCAGCAGCCATTACCGTTATCTCAACAGCTACTTTCATTCCTTGAGAAAAACAATAAAGAGTATGGGCTATCAGCTCGCTATCGGGTAAACCACCAAATTTCTCCCTTATGGCACTTCCAATATTACCCATGAGAGTATGAGTAGCAGTAAGAAATTTTACTCCCAAATTTTCTGCTTCTCTTACCTTATCCCAATCCGGCTCTCCATAAGTTTTCCATGTTCCAGCATGAAGAGTAACGGCTATAATCTTAACATCGAGCTCTTTAAGCAAATCAACTGCCTTTAGAGCAGTATCTCCACTACTTGTTGCAAGAACAATCTTTTTAATTTCCAATAACTTCGCTCTTTCTCTGACTGCCTCAAATGTCGCCTGGGTGTTGTCAGCCCCTGGCTTCTCAAAAAAGATTATCTCTCGTTTAATCATCGTCCCCTCCTTTATTTTTTTATCTATTATCAAAAAAAGGCCATTAAATCCTGACGCCTGACCCCATTTATTTATAGGGAAGAGGCAGAAGCTGCACTATTTCTTTTACTTGCTCAAACTCTGGATCTTTATGAACTAACATGGCTTTTTTCTGCCAGGCGGTTGCGATGATCCAGGAGTCAGCTACTGAAAGAGAACACAGTGGTATGCGGTTAGAACAGACCAAGAGATTAAAGGAGCTTGAGAAGGAGAATGCGCGTGACTCTAACTTAAGAAGTGGTGCAATCAATGAGGGCAGGTCAGTTGCTTTTTACCAAGCTGTTCCTTCTTTTCTGGCGGTAAACATTGTTACTGTATTCTTAGGATCAGGATGCTCCTGTACTAATGTTACCGGGAAATCCATGGTTGGTGGATGCATAGCAGCTATTTTGAATGCTGCTCCGTCGCCTGAGAGCAATAACTTCTTGGCTCCCAGTAGCCACTTCATACCGATAGTTATTGCTCCCGGGGGCGCCAGTGTGTACAGTGGTTGATTGGGAGGATCCCAGTCACCTCGCAGGGCTCTCATACAGGTTTCTGGATTCACATGGGGAAGGATACGAGTGGGAGCATTCTTAAATTCTTCCGGAGTTATATGGGTCCAATGAGTCATAAGGTCTGGCGCTTCCTCATAAGCCAAATGTCCATGTTCTCCTATACCATCAAAAGAAATATCTACGCCTTCTCCCTGGGTAACTTCAGTGATTTTCTTACCGATGGCATTGGGGTCTTTTGGATCAGGGAACCAGACGTGATCTTTTGGAATATTAACTTTATCGAAGAGTACTTTCTTGGTTGATCCATAAAAGCTCCAGGGATGGGTCTCAGGTATAGCTCTGTTAGTCCAGTCAAGAACCTCATCCATGTTGAAAGTCCAAACATTCTTCCAATTAATCCTCTCTTTATCACTCATTTCAACGACATAGGGATACATTAAAGGAGGACGGGCATAACTTCCAGCAGGGATAATAAAGGTTGAGGGCTTACCCTTTGCATTATTCTCCTTTATTTTTTCTATCATGGCTTTTGCCAGGGCGCGACTAACATCCTCCCATTTAGGCAGAATCACCACCTTAACGGGACTCCATTCATCTATTTCATCTAAGGACATGCTAAGCAACTTCTTCATATCTTCTTTGCTTAAAGTAACGTTACGAATTACTCCTTTGAATCTTACCATTTCTTCCTCCTTATCGTTTCTAT
>CAZQMG010000236.1:0-1992 GCA_964594375.1 uncultured Clostridia bacterium
CATTAAACACCTGGGATAAGCGTTTTCCGGAATGCTCTTCCAGTCCTTTCATACATAAAACAAAGGTCTTCTCCTCTATGGGGCATAAGGCAATTTGCTTACAGAGACTTCGTAAGTTCTGGGCCCCAATAGCTATGAGAATAATATCTGCGGACAACACTCTGCTAAGAGAACTCTCTACCATAACGGAGTCTGGCAGATGCAGGTATTCATTACCTCTCTTCTTCATTAGATTCTGCCAGGTCAGCGAATCCTCCCTGCCCCAGATGGTTACCTGATGGCCAAGATTAGCTGAATACCAGCCCAGGCAGCTTCCCCAACGACCGCAACCTAAGACCGAAACTTTCATTCTCAAAGCCTTCTTGGCTTTATTTTAGCTTGGATATCACAAGGGATTGCTAAGGGCTTATGGGTAGCCAGGATATTTATAGCTATCTCTCTGGCTCTTTGGCGGGCATCCTTTCCTCCCTCTGCCAGCCACTTCTCCCTCCTAGATCTATCGCTGACTTTGGGAAAGAAGAACTCCGACCTCATATGAGAGACTGTGTGTGATTCAGCCAGGAAGTTTCCTCCCGGTCCTACCCTGTCTATCACCTCTAGAGCCAGAGTATCCTCATTAACCTCTATTCCTCTTAAAGCTCTCATCACCATACCAATGATTTCGTTATCTATTACGTACTGCTCGTAGGCAACAGTAAGGGCAAATTCTATAAGACCGGCTGCATCGTGAATAAAGTTAGCTCCTGCCAATGCCACCGGCAGCAGGTTTAATGCTCTCTCATATCCTGATTGGACGTCGGGGATTTTGGAATCAGACATCCCTCCTGTAGCATAAAAAGGAAGTTGCCAGTAGTGGGCAAGTTGAGCAGCAGCAGCATTCAAAAGCCCCATCTCCGTAGCCCCTGAAACATAATCCAGAGTCCGCATATCTGCTGTAGTCCCTACATAGCCACAGAGAACAGGTGTTCCCGGGTTAACCAATTGAGCCAGAGTTACGCCGGCCAAAGTCTCTGCTCCAAAAAGAACCAGATTACCGGCTAGGGTTACGGGGGCAGTGCTACCGCATTGAGGTTCGGTAGGGATAGCTAGAGGTATTCCCTTCTGGGCTATTTCTATAAGCATTTCTCCATAGGTATCATCTATTTTTAAAGGACTGATTATCAGAATTATAAAGGAGATAATGGGTTTTTCACGGAGCATCTCCTTCCCACCGACGATCTCTTCCGCCATTTCGATGACATTCAAGGCCCCTTCTCTGGTATAAGGGCCTCCCATCACATGTTTGGTAGTATTGCTTAGTCCAGCATAAAACCTATTAACATCTACCTTTTCTCTGGACAGCTCATTGGGATAAACGGGAAGTACGTAAAAATGAATGTTTTCCAAAGCATCCACTAAACGAGCAATTTCCTCCACATCCTCTAAAGTAGAAGCTCTCTTTTCACCAGTCTTAAGGTCTAAAATATTAATAGCTGTCCCTCCTGTTCCCATATAGACCCTCTTATTCTCCAAAATAAGAGCATGCTTTTCTTCTCTACCGTAGAGGACGACCTTAGAAGGAGCTTTGTCAATGGCATCATCCACCATCGCTCTGGGAATCTTCACCCTTTTTCTACTGGAATCCACCCTTGCTCCTTTCTCCTTAAAAATCTGGAATGCCGTCCTGCTATTTACCTCTATTCCCGTCTTCTCTAAAGTCTCCAATGAGGCGTTATGGATTCTTTCAACATCTTTTGGAGAAAGCACCCTGTACTTCCCTCCTACTACCTCCCTTACCTGCACTCTTCTTTTCTCCCTTATTTAATCAGTAATTCAACCCCTGAGGGCTAATGCTTTTCTTTCAGATAGCGAGAAAGGGGGCAAGCCAAGTGAAAAAGACTGCTCGTTCAGGTTTAACCCTACCATAATCTTTCCTTTCTGACAAGAAAAAAATTTTAAAAGAACGCAAACTTAAATTACCTTGCCATTCGCAAGAAGTTCAACAGAAATGCG
>CAZQMG010000237.1:0-1986 GCA_964594375.1 uncultured Clostridia bacterium
TCGTACATATCATTACCCCTTTATATTGTTATTCTACTTGGTATTGTGATCAATTTATTCCACTATTTCATCTCCTCCGATAAGGCATAGTTTCACTTTATCTGGCAATTTATGACTTCCTTATGTCTCGCTGCCCAACATAGTAATATACATAATTCCGAATATTAAAGAATATACCTGAATCTATGGAATTCCATATATCAAGTAGTTATCTATACTGTATTGTGAATCAAGTAACTAAAAGGGTCAGGTCTTAATTTCGCTTATGCTCTTGTTTTGAGTTCCTCTTTTACCCTTTCGGCAAGATAGACCTTCATCAGGGACTGGTAGGGGATGTCTTTTTGATGAGCGATGTTCCTTAATTGTTCAAATAGTCTTTCGGGTAGCCTAATTGAAATGTGTTTGGAAGAAGGATGTAAGTTAGGAAAATATGCTCTTTCTGCTTTTGACCAGTCAACATATTCAGTAGAGTCATGGTTTTTCCAAAATTCCCGTTCTTCATCCTCGTTTTTAAATCTCGGTATCTTTTTTAATTTTTTCATGGTATATCTTCCTTTCTTTTTTATTCGCATCCCTTGCGGAAACAACCCTTATCCTTCCCCTTCGGTTAGTAAAAACAACAAAAAGAAAACGACCTTCGTTTGTTACACCTAAAGCAGAAACACGTTCTTCTTGGGGGACTCCTCTTTTTTCTACTTTTGTTATTATTGGTTCGTTAAAGAAAATTTCTTCACATTCAAGGTGGTGAACCCTGTGCTTATCCCAATTTTTGTTTATATTGCTCTCGTCCCAATCAAAACTTTTAGACTCAGGAAAGACTTTCATTTTTGTATATTTGTATTATATACATTTCATCGTTTTAGTCAAGATACCGATTTCTTCGTTTTTTGTTCCACAGTGAAAGATTCGCCTTGGGAAGTAATGTTTGGAACTTCTTCTCTAACCATTAAATAGGTCTCCTGGTATTCTGCCTATCACACAATGCAGTAAGGGTGATAGATGCTCAAGTCATTATTGTCTTTAACAACACGTTGCTGATATTTTCCCCTCTGAGTAACACGATGAGGAAAACCCGTTACCACAGCTCTTGATGTTCGTGGCGCCTCAAGGATCTAGATGCAGCGGCTCAATCTCTCAATAATAATGGTCGCTGTCCCTATTTTTCTAGCCATCGGACTCCTCCTCCGAATCCTCGTCCTCTGAATTCTTATCCCCATTCTCCTGTTGGACATATTTTTTCCAGAGCAAATAAGCATTAACCCCAATTGTTTCTTCCATGAGTTCTTCGAACCAGTCCACCTTAGTCTCTTCTATGCCTCGTTATTGGAAGTTCTGTCCCTCCCGACATGTCTCTTAACATACGTGATAAGCTCGGTACACTTATTGCGATGTCTACCCTTAAACTCAGAGACATTTCCATACAGGAGTTTATACTTTCTGATCCTGCTCCCTTCAATTGGTAATATCTTTCTTATTGATTTCTCCAAGTTTTTCCACTGATCGGGCTTAGCAGTTCTCTCTTTCAGCCGAGACGTATTCAGTATTTGAATGAATGATATCGTTCATAAAGCTCTACTGGCTACAAGAAAAATCCCTGATAGTCCCTGGGTCTTCTGTAAGAAAAATGGAGAACGTTATGGGAATGTTCGAAAAGCTTTTGAAGGGGCAAGAAAGAGAGCTGGAATAACTGATTTTAGATTCCATGATTTAAGACACACTTTTGCTTCTCATCTTGTAATGGCTGGAATAGATTTGAAAATAGTCCAAGAACTTTTAGGGCATAAGAGCTTTGAGATGACTTTAAGATATGCACATCTATCACCTAATCACAAGAGAATGGCTATAGAGAATTTTGCTAGTAAAATGCAAAAAGTAGTCCCAATTTAGTCCCAAGACTTTAAGCATTATTCAATCTTGCCTATTTTTGTATATATGTATATAATTACAAAAAGGAAAGTTATGTGAACCTAATGCTTGTTGAATTAG
>CAZQMG010000238.1:0-1976 GCA_964594375.1 uncultured Clostridia bacterium
TTCAGGTAATCCGATTGAAGAGAGTTTTGCTCCAGAGTTTGTCTTGAAATGGTAACGGTTAGTGACCCAACTGCACCCGGTGCCACCTGGTACTTTTGGAAATAAAGAATCAGGTTGTGACTGTCAAAATTGAAATTCCTGAAATTGTCGAAAAGAGGCGCTGTACCCTGGCTCAACATCTTTTTTAGGTTGTCATCTATTTTCCATTGCCTGGATTGAAGTTGGCTGGTGATGTCCTGGGCTGAGATTCTGGATATTTTGTTCAGCGCTTCTTGAGGAGAAACAAAAAAATCCTCAATGCCTATCTTTTTCTTTTTGACAATGTCGTAATTGAAGGCCTGAATCTCTTCATTGCCATGAGCCCCGCCAGTGAAATAGTATATCTTTATCAGCAAACTGAGGCATTCATTGTTAAGCTGAGCGGCCTGCCAGGAGGCAATAAATTCAAAAGGCTGCTCAGGATCCTTGGGTACTGGCTTGTCGGCAGGCATCGTATCCAGCCGGGCTTTCCAGTTATCCAGGGATTCTTTTTTGAAACTATCAATCTTGCCGGAAATAAGGGTGGCAATTTCCTGATTGAAATCTGGTTCGGCTGTCTGGAATTGTGGATATTCGGCGTGGATAGAGAAAAAGCTATCTGATTCTTGAATAGACTCAACATTCACCGGTAAGGAGCTGATGAAAGGCTGTTTACCACCATATGCTCCGCTGGTTAGCAGTAGTATTATAGATAATAACCACACAGTACTTATGCACAAAATCAAGAACTTTCTATTTTTCATAATTCCCCCCTCTTCTCGCTTGCCTTCCCCTATGGATGACCTCAGTTATGTTATATAGAAACATCGTAGCATTTCCGGAGCTTCTGTCAAATTTCCGGCTGGATTTGAGAAGGAAATTGTACTTTTCCAGCGACCCCGATTTAAATCATATTTCGAAAAGTGGACATTGACAGATCCAGCACAAATTATATACTAAGACCTGTTTCACAAGGCCAGGTGGGCACACATTACAAGCAGGGAAAAAAGATCGCTACTAGGGTTAAATAGTAGTTGGTAGGTTGGGTGAAGGAAGGAAACCCAAAGGAGGCACAGGATGAGAAGAAATTTTCTTGCGTTTTTAACCGGTATAGGAATTATCTTTTTTTATGCAGAGGCCTTGAGCGCCTGTACGACAATTTTGGCTACAAAAAGAGCTACCAGGGATGGTTCGGTAATTGTTTCTCATTCGGATGACGATGAGCTGGACGACCAGAGGATTATTTATGTTCCCGCTGAAGAGGTCAGTTATCCTGAATGGTGGCTGAAGGAAGTAAGATACGATAAAGGACCCATTTCATACAAGAGACCGACAGAAGCCGACACAAAAAAGAGGCGAGGAGGTTAATAATGATGCGGCAGAAGCTGATCTTCAGGAATATAAAGTGGGTGCCTGGCTGAGATCTTATAACTAAAAACAAAACTATCACTTGTAGCTTTAATTGTAATCATTCAGCCGGGCAATTGTCTATCTATTATCCCTTCTTTGTTACGTTAACCGCCTGAGGGCCTCGTTCGCTATCTTCGACCTCAAAGGTCACTGCGTCGCCCTCTTGAAGACTCTTAAACCCATCCCCGGCAATACTAGAAAAATGTACAAAGACATCATCTCCATCTGCTCGTGAGATAAACCCATAGCCTTTGCTGTCGTTAAACCACTTAACTGTTCCTTCTTCTGGCATCTATATCACCTCCTTATCTGTTATTTTAAACTTACCATATTATTATATGAAACGACATAAATAATTGCGCATCCCTTGTAGCGACTTCATTTATGAAGCCAGAAAATTAGCGGGTTTGATGAATCAAACCTCTACAGATAAGCGAAAATATATAAGACGTTTCATATAGTAGGTTTAATTGCTTGAATTTTACCTTTCTCCAAGAAATATACTAATAGCGAGGTCTGCTGTCCCTTCGAGGGCGAGCTTCGTTGAC
>CAZQMG010000239.1:0-1969 GCA_964594375.1 uncultured Clostridia bacterium
TCTTTGGTTAACTAATCTTAGCACATCTTCTTTAAGCATAATATTCACTCTCTTTTATTAGCCTTCCTCTCCCTCCAAAATCATCTCTACAGTTGTCTTCCCCAATTTGGCAATCCTAAGAAGAATCTGTGCTGGAGGAATAATCTCTCCCTTCTCATATTTACTTACCATTGGTTGAGTGATACCCAAATTTTTCGCGAATTGCTTCTGATTTAAATCTAGATCAATAACTCTGATTTTCTTAATTCTTCTTCCGGCGTTTTTCTTATTGATATTCATGATACCCCTTGACAATATAAATATTTAGTATATAATATAAGTAATCGGAATAAAAAATAAACAATATTACTTATTCATAATCTAGTTTATACAAATATTCGCCATTGTCAACCCCAGGAGCTCGCAAAAGGCTCTGACATTGGCTGAAAGGAAAGGGAATGAACAAACTCCTTATAAATGTGAAACAACTCTCAGAGCTAACAGGGTTGAGCGTTTTCACGCTCTACTCCTGGATTAATCAGAAGAAGATTCCTTATGTCAAAGTGGGAAGACTCGTTCGGTTCGAACCTAGAAAAATTGAAAAGTGGATTGAGGGAAACAGCGTAGAAGAAAAGAACCTGTAGGGAGGAGCTTTATGTATACTTTTGAAAAGGATGCAGTAGTTCCTGCAAGGGATCCCGGCAGATTGCATGCGAAGGCACACAACAAAAAAGAGGCCCTTGAAAGGATTGCTGAGTACCTTAGAAACGAGAGGGGCTATTCGGAGAAGAAAATTAAGAAGTTTATCGCTGAATCCTTTATAGAAAAGATAAACCGCTGATTTCCGGCGATTTTACTGAATCTGATCCTCCCAGCTAAACGCATAAGAGAAAAAGATGGGTGTCTACAAAAGAGGAACAATCTGGTACATAGATTACTACGCTGGTTATAAGCGAAGAAGAGAAAAAATTGGACCCAGCAAACGACAAGCTGAAACAGTATTAAAGAAGAAACTGGTGCAAGTTGCCGAAAATAGATTTCTTGAGGTTGAAAAATATGAGAAAATCAGATTTGAAAGAATGACCGACCTTTATCTTGAGAACTATTCAAAGCCAAATAAAAAATCAAGCAGAAGAGATGTAACAAGCATTAACAATCTTAAGCCCTTTTTTGCAGGAAAATACTTGCACGAAATAACCCCTCTTGATATGGAGAAATATAAGAGAAGACGCCAGGGTCAAGTAAGTAATGCAACTGTGAATAGAGAAGTAGCCTGCCTTAAGCATATCTTTACCAAAGCTATCGAATGGGGAATAGTGAAAAAGAATCCAGGGAAGAAAGTTAAACTTCTACGAGAGAGAAATACACGACTTAGATATCTAGATGAAAAAGAAATAGGAAAACTTCATTGTGCCTGTGCGGAGCACCTTAAACCAATAGTAACAGTGGCATTGAATACGGGCATGCGGAAGGAAGAAATATTGAGCCTAAAGTGGAAGGATTTGAACTTTCGAAGTAGGATGATCTATATATTGGACACGAAGAATAGTGAAAGAAGAGAAATGGCAATGAATGATATTGTTTATAGAACTTTACTGGATATAAGAAAGAAAGCTGATGGTCCCTGGGTGTTTTGTAAGAAGGATGGCCAGCGCTATGGGAACGTTCGAAAAGCTTTTGAAGGGGCAAGAAAGAGAGCTGGAATAGCGGATTTTAGATTTCACGATCTGAGGCATACATTTGCTTCTCACCTGGTGATGGCGGGAGTAGATTTGAAAACAGTTCAGGAACTTCTGGGTCACAAGAGTTTTGAGATGACCCTAAGATATGCCCATCTTTCTCCAGAACACAAAAAAGCAGCTCTGGATATTTTGTGTAAGAGACTAGCGAGAAACCCAAAGGGCCAACATGGTGAGGTTCGAGAAAAATATCCGGGCCAGTTAACTGAAGATTGAGATAGACCCATGTCAGCAAGGAATTTCATTTTCTA
>CAZQMG010000240.1:0-1969 GCA_964594375.1 uncultured Clostridia bacterium
TTCTGGAATTACGGCAGTTGTATATTCTTTGAGAGCTATAAAGCATATGCGTCTTATGGATTACAAAAAACCTAAATAAAGGCCAAAGAGTAAATATTTACCAATATGGCTTTAGGTATATCAATTTATCTGAGCCAGCTCCTTATAATATTTTTTCAAAGCAGGATAAAGCTCACGGTAAATACGGTACATTCTATTATAAAGTTGATGTAGCTTTGGGTTGGGTTTTATCTTATCAGTAATGGTGAGCCAATCTTTGATTATGTGATAGTCCTTGAAAATACCTACGCCAACTCCAGCGTTGATAGCGTTCCCTAGTGGCGCTCCTCTGGATTCTTTGATGTAGGCGCATTCTTTATTAAGGATATCTGAGATGATTTGCCTCCATAAAGAGGACTGTGCTCCGCCTTCTCCCAAAAAGAGAGGAGAGTTTATACTTATCTCGCTTTGTTTAGCCAATTCTATGTTATGTAAGACTGCATAACCCACAGATTCCATCATAGCTCTGATAATGTGTCCTCTCTTATGAGTTAGGGAGAGGCCAAAGAGCACTCCCCGGGCCAGAGGATTCCAGATAGGAGCTCTTTCGCCCATAAGATAGGGAAGAATAATTAGCCCATCACTCCCCGCTGCAATTTTTTCCGCCTCTAGATTCATTATTTCATAGGCACTTACTCCCAACTGTTTTTCTGTAATCTGCTCGGTTTGCCCGAAAGTATCTCTAAAATACTTCATTAAAGCTCCACAACAGGCCAGAGTAGCTGTGGTGGTATATTTTTGGCGAGAATAAGCAGCAGGAATAATAGTAACCAAATTTTTGGTGAAGTTAGGTTCACTGTGCACCACTCCCCATACACCTCCCGTTCCCATAACCAGGGAATTATCTCCTTCGTCGATAACTCCCATAGCCAGTGAAGCTGCATTGTAATCAACCGTTCCGGCAACTACTGGGGTGCCTGGAGCTAGGCCAGTTTCTCTCCCTGCTTCTCTGGTGACCTCACCGATAACCTCGTCACAGGGATATGCCTGGGGGAATTTATTAACATCTAGACCTATTTTTTCAATCATTTTCTCATCCCACCTGCGATTAACAATATCAAAGGCTATTCCAATCAGAGAAGCATTGGAATAATCAGTAAGAGCCTTTCCAGTAAGTTTCGCTACTGGATAGTCTGCCGCTGTTTGCAGCTTGTATGTCTCTTTATATAAATCAGGTCGATTGTTTTTTTCCCACATGAGCTTGCTAGTAGCATAGTAAGGGTCAATAATATTGCCGGTCAACTCAAAGATGACATCTTCCCCGATGTTGTCTTTAAGCCACTGACATTCGTTAGTCGCTCTTCTATCCATCCAGATATGAGCATTCTGCAAAGGATTTAGATTCTTATCCACTAATATACAAGCTGGCGAAAGAGCACTTATACTGACCGCTTTAATATATTTGGAACTAACCCTGGATTCCTTAATGGAAGCCTTTATGGTATCAGCTACAGCATTCCAATACCACTCAGGGTTGTGTTCAGCCCAGCCTGGTTTGGGGAAAATAAGAGGATACTCAACATAGTGACTTCCCAGGACGTTTCCTTCTCCGTCTATCAATACTGATTTTGTTCCTCCTGTTCCTATATCTGTACCCACTAAATAATCTGTCATATTATTTATCCTTTTTTCGAAAGAAGTATTGTCAAAAGTACAAGACCTTTTTTGCCTATTTTCACTCTAAATTAAACAGAAGATCCTTTCACATTAAGGGATGCCGGAGTTTTCATAATTTTCCTTTTTTCCCTCCCCCTTTTTCCCTGTCTGGACGGGGCTCCTATGAAAGCCTAAGTCCAGACAGGCAGGCAATTAGAGGAAACTTAACATTAGGCAATCTTTCATATTCATCATAAAACTTTTGACAGTACCTCGAAAGATAGCGTATAGTGAAGAACAAAAAACGCAAAACTATAACGGATGTTCATAGTTC
>CAZQMG010000241.1:0-1952 GCA_964594375.1 uncultured Clostridia bacterium
CTGTTGAGATTGCTGAAAAAGTCTCTTTTTCGAACAAAATTACCCTAATGTCATTGTGAGAAGCAAAGCGACGAAGCAATCTCAAGACGGGTTCAGAACAGACTTCACAATGTCAACAAGAGATTGCTTCACTCCGTTCGCAATGACGAAATTGTACTTTTTCAGCAATCTCCTGTTACGAGGTTTCAAAAACTGGGGGATGTCAAGGATAAGTACTCCTTGACATCTGCATTGAGGTGATATATTCTGGGAAAACTGTCCATCCAATTCCAGGAAGAAGACAATTGTTTATTAGCTTTGAAGGAATAGATAAGAGTGGCAAAAGCACCCAAATATCACTTTTGGTCTATTATCTTAAGGAAAGAAGCTACCAGGTAGTGCAGACCTGTGAACCTGGTGGCACCAGATTGGGCAAAGAAATCGAAAGAATGCTGCTTGAATCCTCTGTGAAACAGATAAGTGGTACAGCAGAGCTTTTTCTCTATCTTGCTGACCGAATCGAGCACGTAAATAAAGTAATCAAACCAGCTTTAGAAAAAGACAAAATTGTAATTTCAGACCGTTTTACTGACGCTAGCCTTGCCTACCAGGGATACGGAAGAGGATTGAGCATTCACTGGATAGATGAATTAAATAAGAAGGCTACTCAAGGTATTTCCCCTGAGCTAACCTTCCTTCTGGACATTGAACCTGAGCTTGCTAATAAACGAAGCAAAGAAAAAGATAGAATAGAAAATGAAGAAATTGCTTTTCATCAAAGAGTGCGTCAGGGGTATCTAGAAATTGCTCGTCTATATCCGAATAGAGTAAAAATAATCAATAGTCAAGACAGTATAGAAGATACTCACTTGGCAATAAGGAAAATATTATCTAAATACCTGTAGATACTCAATAAACGTAAATATTCAGTGAACCACGTCATTACGAGCAGCACCCCCTCGTTTGTCATTGCGAACGGAGTGAAGCAATCTGTGCTTTCGGGATTGCAGAGCCTGTTCCGAGCGAAGCGAGGAATCTCCTATACGCTACCCGCTGTACGCTAAACGCTAAAATTTGTTCTGAGGTCTGTTTTGTTCAAAGACATCAAAGGTCAAGCACAGGCAATAAAAATATTACAAAAAGAGATAGCCACTTCATCCATTTCTGGCGCTTATTTATTTACCGGCCCGGCTGGAGTGGGAAAAACCCTTACCGCTTTAACTTTTGCTAAAGCCTTAAATTGTAAAAAAGAAGAGATGGATAGCTGCGATGAATGCTCTTCCTGTCGCAAAATTGACCACCAGAATCACCCCGATGTTCGAATAATAGCCCCGGAAAATGATTCTATTAAGATTGAACAAATCCGTAACCTAAAAAAGGAGAGCTCCTACAAACTATATGAAGGGAAAAAGAAAGTCTGGATTATAGACGAGGCAGATAAATTTGGTCTAGCAGCGGCTAATTCTATTCTCAAAATACTAGAAGAGCCACCGCCCCAGACGGTACTAATATTAATCAGCCAGACCAAAGAAGAACTACTCCCCACCATTCTCTCTCGCTGTGAAGTCATTCGCTTCTTTCCTCTTCCTTTGCAAGAAATTGAAAAAATCATAGCCCAACAACTGCCTCAAGGTTCTGACAAAATTCATATATTGGCAAAGCTAGCCCGAGGAAGGGTAAAAGAAGCCCTCCATTTAACTAAAAAAGAGAATACCCTCAAAATAAGAGAAGAACTCCTCAATGCCTTGCCGAAAAATATGAACTTAGAAGAGATATTTAAACTGGCTGCCCAGTGCGCAAATTATAAAGATAAAGAACTCCAAAGGTTTTTTGATATGATTTTATTCTGGTTTCGGGACATTTTGATCCTGCGGCAGGGAGGGGAAAAATGGCTTATTAATTATGACAAGATGGAAGAACTGGCCAGGGAAAAAGATAAATACTCTGCCAAAGAGATAAAAAAGATTATGCAA
>CAZQMG010000242.1:0-1950 GCA_964594375.1 uncultured Clostridia bacterium
CCAGAAAAGAAAACCGTCCAGGTGATGACTCTGGGCAAGGCGGGTTTTGAGAACTCTGGCACCTATGGGAAGAAGGACACCTTAAAGTCCCTCATCTTTCCTGCATTGAGCATCAAACTTTCCCAGATTTTTTGACTGAACCATCAGCTAATTTGAGCTTTGTTTTGAATTTGGTTTTGAATTTACTATCAGCCAGGACAGTTTCCCAGGATATAGAAGAGGATAGGGAAAACAAACCCAAGATAAAAAAGGGAGTTGCCAAAGATCGAATTATCTCCACTACTGATTCTGAGATGCGTCATGGTAGAAAATCTTCATCTGGCAAATTCAATGGATACAAAAGTCATATCCTCAAAGATGCAGATTCGGATATTATCACTAACATTGAACTTGTCAGCAAAGCTCCCGCACTGAAAGATACCGGGAAACTGAGGGATTTAAAGAGATCTATAATAAGATACGTCCACCTATAGAGAGAAAGATAGCTGAGCTCATCTTCCACGGTCTTCGCAAGACAAGATATATAGGAAAAAGGAAATCTCGTCTTCAGGCCCTATTTACTGCTGCTGCGGTGAACCTCAAAAGAATTTTCAAAGAACAGCAAGAAAAAAAGGTAAACCTGGATATACTACCAGCTATTTCGGTAACTACATAGATAAATAGGCACCCTAACCCTAATTTTTAAGAATAAGGGGGTAAATTTTCTAATTATCAAGATGAATTTTACCAAAACAGTCAAACTATCGGTAAAATTTCTCAGTTACCCTTTGAAAAAAAATTGAAGGTGCTGATAACATCATTTCTCTGAGGGGGTTTTTCACCTCTCTCCTAGACTAGAGGACATCAACAGCAGTAATGCGGTAGTATTGCTGGTTGAGAGTAAACTTAAAACTAAAATAGAGGAGTTGGGACTTCAGGTTAATAAGTGTATCGATGTTTTATCTACCATTAGCGGTAGTCATTA
This sequence comes from uncultured Clostridia bacterium, assembly GCA_964594375.1. Classification (GTDB taxonomy): domain Bacteria; phylum Aerophobota; class Aerophobia; order Aerophobales; family AE-B3A; genus AE-B3A. The sequence goes on from CAZQMG010000242.1 coordinate 965, forward strand.
GTGTTCCAGTCTTTGTTTGTTTAAAAAAGAATAGAGAGGGAGATATAGGAATAATTTGAAAATTGTTAGCAGGTCCATTCCAAAAAAGGAAATTCTTAAAAAGCATAACCATTTCTTCAGAAGTATGATAAAAGCTGTTGTTGATTTAAAAAAAGAAATCATTGCGCTGGATGGTGAACTCCATGCAGACCTGGAAGCGTTGTTAATCGAAAAGGATTCCAGGCAGGAAAACTTGTGGGGTATAAACCTTTATTTAGAAAAGCCTTCAAAAGAAAGGATTGAATATACGGCTTTGATAAACATTCGGCCGTCTCAAGATAACCCCAGTATGGAAATTGAAAATACACGGATAAGAAAAAAGATTGGAGAGCTAGTAAATAAACTCATAATTTGATGTATAAACTAAGATTACATAAGAATCTTGAATCGGCTAAATGGCAGAAGTTTTCTATGAAACAAAGAGAATTAATGATTGCCAACGAACTGAACCGTGCAAAGAACTGGATTGAAAAAAAGGACCTTGAAGAAGTCAAAAACTGTTATGAACGAGCCCTCGAGCTTCTCGATCTGACCATTGAGATTACTAAAGATAAAAACCGTTTGAAAGAATATCTCAGATTGCGAGAAATGATGGCAAAATTCTATTTCGAAAAGAGAGGAAATCTAAATTTTAATAACCAGCTTTTTACCTGTATTTACACAATGAGTCAATGACTAAGGAAGCTGGACAGAACTATCCATATAAGGAGAAAAGACTATGCCTGAAGAAGATGAAGTGTCTTTACTGTGGCGGTGAAATGGAAAAAACTAAATCAAGTTACACAATTAATCGGAGAAACTATCATCTTTTTCTCGAAGAGATCCCCGCCTATGTTTGCACTAAGTGTAAAGAAAAACTTTTTGAGGAAACAGAGGTTGAGGCAATTCAGAAACTTATCAGACATCTTGAGTCCGATGTTCGCCAACTTCAGAGAGTCTAATGGTAA
>CAZQMG010000243.1:0-1947 GCA_964594375.1 uncultured Clostridia bacterium
TTAGAGTGGCCTTTCTTGGACTTGTTCTGGCCATCATTTTAGTCTTCTTGTCCAAAATTCCTTTATCTTTTGTCTTTGTTCATCTGAGATGGGTTCTTTTCTTTGTTCTAGCCCTTTTTGTCGTCATCTCTCTCACCGTTCCCGGCAATCTCTTAATGAAACTCTCTTTTTTGAGCATCTCCCGGGAAGGGGTCAGACTCAGCCTTTTAATAAGTTTGAGAGCAATTAGCGCTGCCCTACTTATATTTCCTATGCTGGGGACAACCAGGTTTTATTTGACTCTCAAGGCTCTTCAAAAAATAAAGATTCCAGCTCAGCTCATTCAACTCCTTATGTTCACCTACCGATACATCTTTTTTTTCCTGGATGAAGAAAGAAGAGTGTTTATTGGTGCTACTTCCAGGGGTTTTGTCAGAAAAACAAATCTTTTTAGCCTAAAAACTATAGGAAGCCTGGTGGGGATGCTGTTAGTTCATAGTTTTGAGAGAACAGAGCGCATCAGGGATGCTATGGTCTCCCGGGGCTATAATGGCAGATTAAAGACACTGGATGAATTTACTCTCAGTGCTAAAGATTTTATTAAAGCATCACTCATTATAGCTATTGCATTATTATTAAATCTTTCCAGGTGGATAAGATGAGGATAACCAGTGAATCGTATCTAGTGTAGCGTAAAGCTAAAAACTAAAAGCGAAAAGCCATAATTCAAAATTTAAAACTTATTTTTCTTTCTTTGAATTTGATTTTGAATTTTACGCTATGGTTTTGCATTTTTCGCTTTACGTTTTGCCTTTTTTATGCTCTGTAGTTAAATATGATAAAGCTGAATGGTTAAGAAATGAAGAAGATAATAAGAGTAAAAAATCTCGAATATACCTATCCAGATAATACCAATGCTCTTAAAGGGATAGATTTAGATATCTTTAAGGGCGAATCCATTGGTCTCATCGGACCCAATGGCGCAGGTAAATCTACTCTCCTTCTTCATCTAAATGGGATTCTTCGGCAAGGACGTGATTCAATTGAAATTCTGGACATGAAGGTGGAGGAAAAAAACCTTACAAAAATCAGACAGAAAGTAGCCATAGTCTTCCAGCAGCCAGATGATCAGCTCTTTATGCCCACAGTTTTTGATGATGTTGCTTTTGGTCCAATAAATACCGGCTATTCTGAAGAAAAAGTGAGAAAGAAGGTAAAGGAAGCATTAAAAGAGGTCGGGATGGCAGGTTATGAAAAAAGATGTCCCCATCATTTGAGCCTTGGGGAAAAGAAGAGGATTTCTCTAGCTACCGTTTTATCAATGCAGCCGGAAATTCTGATTGTGGATGAGCCCACCAGTAATCTGGACCCTAGAGCAAGAAGACACTTAATAGAGCTACTTAAGAATCTTACTCTGACCAAAATAGTTGCTGGTCATGACCTGGAATTGATTCTCGAAATTTGTCAACGGGTTATTCTCTTAGATGAAGGCAAAATAGTTACTAACGGAGAAGCGAGAGAAGTTCTGAGCAATAAATCGCTTATGGAATATCACGGCCTGGAGGTACCTTTGTCCCTCAAGTATAGATAGTCAGTTCAATTTCCTCATCTAAACAAGACATTCCAGGAGAACTCTTTCCCAAGGTCTAAACCTAAATGCCCAATCATCTTGGCATATTATACTTTTTTAATATGATTAAGTCAGACACTTTGCCATGATAAGAAGCTATTCAACTCTCCAGCTCATAGATTTTTTGGAAGGAAAAAAAAGATGAGCTCTAAATTCCATTGGTTGCTGAACTGGCTGTATTTTAATTATGGAGGCAAGAATGCATAAGCTAAATGGGATATTTTTACTCTTAATATTTGCTCTCTCGTTTACATCCCTAGCGGTTGCAAAGGACTTAGATCTTACCATAGTTTACGATAATAATCCCTATAACGAAGAACTGGAAACAAGATGGGGCT
>CAZQMG010000244.1:0-1944 GCA_964594375.1 uncultured Clostridia bacterium
AAACTTGCATTCTTATTTATCCTGTTTATCTTACCTAAATCTGCGTCCGAATTAGTTTTTATTAAAAATCTGAGAAAGAATCTCTCCTGTTATTTGAGCAGCAATGGAAATTTCCTCTTCTCGGTGTTCTACCAAAACAACTATAGCTAAGCGAGCATCATCAGGAAGTGTATAACCTATAAACCAATTATGAGGTCTTTCTTTATCTGACGATTCTGCAGTTCCTGTTTTTCCGGCAATCTTCACAATCTTATTCTCTGCTCGCCACCCTGTCCCCTCTCTAACCACTCCTCGCAGAGATTTTCCCAAAAAATCAAAGATAGAGGAGGAAATAGGTATTTTTTTACCTCTTCCAGGAGAGAAACTCTCAATAACTTTGCCCTGTGAATCCACTATTTCCTTCACCAGATACGGGTTAACTAGACTGCCTCCATTGGCTACGGCAGCGATGACTCTGAACATCTGTATAGGAGTAACTAGAAGAAATCCCTGCCCAATGGAAAGATTAACTGTATCCCCAGGATACCAGGCTTCACCTTTGGCTTTTAACTTCCACTCACGCGTGGGCAAAAGACCACTTTTTTCTGAAACCAGGTCTATACCAGTAATTTCTCCCAACCCAAAGAGACGAGCCTGTTGAATTATTTTGTCCAATCCTACCTTTAACCCTAGTTGATAAAAGAAAACATCACAGGAATTAATAATAGCCTCTTCCAGATTTAATCTTCCATGTCCTTCTTCTTTCCAGCATTTAAATGTGCGATTGCCTACAGGAAGCTCTCCCCCACAGAAAAAGGTATCTTCTCTTCCAATAATATTATCTTCTAAAGCAGCCGCCGCAACTATTATCTTAAATGTAGAAGCAGGAGGATATTCTCCCCTTAAAGCTCGATTCTCTAGAGGATCACCTGGCTCTTGCACCAGCTTGCTCCATTCATCTTCCGAAACACCCCAGGAAAAAAGATTGGGATCAAAACTGGGATGACTGACTAGAGTCAGAATTTCCCCCGTCTCATAATCTCCGATTATAACAACTCCTTTTCTTTGGCCCAATTTCTCCTCAGCAATTTTTTGCATTTCAAGGTCAATAGTCAAATAAACACTATCTCCCGGCAGAGGGTCTTTTTCCGAAATTACTCTTAAGGTACGCCCGTGTGCATCTACTTCTACTTGTCTCCCTCCCTTTTCTCCTTGTAAGTATGAGTTATATGCCTTTTCTACACCCATTTTACCCACTAAATCTCCTGGTTCAACACCAAAGGTAGACGCTGTTAGCTCCTCCTGGTTTACTTCCCCCACATGGCCAAGAACGTGAGCACACATCTCATCATAATAATAACTGCGCACTGGTTCAGTGAGAATAACCGTACCCGGAAAATCTTCTTCTTTTTCCAGAAGATATGTAACCGCAGATAAATCTATATTCCTCTTCACCCAGACAGGTCTAAAGATATTATTCGCTTCTTGAATCCTCTTTTTGGCTATCTCTTTGTCTATATCTAAAAACTCATCAAAACGCTCAATTGATTCATCTATATCAGCTACATTGGAAGGGACTACCCCTACAGAAAAAAAAGCTTCATTCCCGGCCAATTTCTCTCCGTTTCTATCCAGGATAAGACCCCTGGTGCAAGGCAAGGGAACAAGTCGAAGACGTAAATTCTTGGAAATACGAAAATACCTTTCTCCCTCTATCAGTTGCAGCCAGGCTATTCTCCCTAGAAGGACAAAAATGCCACAGATTATTATTATCCAGAGAATTTTAACTCTTCTTTCAAACTGGTCTTGTCTGGTCAAGATATCACTCTTTTTAGCGTATAGCGGGTAGCGTTTAGCGTATAGGATAAATCATTCTATACAACATGCTACCCACTTCCTTCAATAAGTTCTCAATAATATCACTTTTCTTTGTATATCCTAAATCTACAGATAACAAATATTGGG
>CAZQMG010000245.1:0-1941 GCA_964594375.1 uncultured Clostridia bacterium
CGAGTGACTAGCAACGAGCAGCGAATTTGCTCCAAATTCGCTCCACCTGCCTTTTACTCTCCTTGATACTTTTCTCGTTTTCGATAAGGAAATCAGCCCTCTGAATTTTCTCATCCTGAGAAAACTGAGCCCTTATTATTCCCTCAACTTCCTTTGAGCTGAGGAGGCTGCTTTCTCTTATCCTCTTTCTTCGAGTTTCATAGGACGCGTTAACTACAAGAACTTTGTCCACCAGACTATCCCCACCTGCCTCCAGGAGCATAGCCGCATCTATTATGATTATGTGGGCCTCACTAAAGATGATTTTTCTCTTTATTTCACTGAATATCAAAGGATGGATAATAGAGTTGAGTTCCTCTAATCTCTTCTTATCCCGAAAAACTATACTCCCCAGTTTTCTCCTTTCGATTTTTCCCTCTTTATCTAATATGGAACTGCCAAAATTCTTGACAATACTTTCCCTCACTTCTTTTTTTTCAAGAAGACCATGTCCCACTTTGTCTGCATCAATAATCTCTGCTCCTAACTCCTGAAACATTCTGGCTACAGTACTCTTACCAGAACCAATGTTTCCGGTAAGACCAAGAACTAGCCGGCTTTCCCAATCTTTTAAAATTTCTTTGGCTTTTCTTAAAGCCCTGCCTCGATGACTGATTTTCTCTTTCTCTTTTAAGCTCATTTGAGCAAAGCTCCTGCCAGAGCCTTCAGGTTCAAACAATGAATCATAACCAAAACCATTACTACCTACCATCTCAGGAAGGATTATCCCTTTACAAACTCCCTCCACTACCCTTTCCTTATTGCCCTCACTGATAGCTATGGCACATCTGATAGTTGCCTTGCGTTTGTCAAGCGGAACTCCTTGCAGAAGTGAAAGAAGCTTTAGATTATTATCTTCGTAAGAGGCTTCTTGGCCAGCAAAACGAGAAGAGAAAACTCCTGGTACCCCTCCTAAAGCTTCTACCTCCAGCCCAGAATCATCAGCCAAAGATAGTTTCCCGCTAAACTTAGCTATGGTTCTGGCTTTTTTAAGAGCATTGCCATAAAGAGTGTCTTCATCTTCCTCAACAGCAGGGAAATTAGGGAAATCTCCAAAAATAAATATTCTCAATTTCAGCTTTTTTAAGGCATCCTTAATTTCTTTAATCTTGTCCAAATTTTTTGTAGCCAAAACCAGGTCCACTCTTAAATCTCCAATACTTCCTTTTGAAGTTTTATAAGCCTTTCTATTCCCTTATCAGCTAAATCAAGGAGTTCATTAAAATCATCCCGGGAAAAGGAAGTACCCTCTCCACTAGCTTGAATTTCTGTCAAATCCCCCTTTTCTGTCATCACCACATTCATATCCACGCTAGCTTTAGAGTCTTCCTGAAAGGAGAGGTCTAATAACTTTTCTCCCCCACTGATTCCCACGCTAACAGCTGCCTGAAAGTCCCCAATTATCGACCCTTCTACTATTCCCTTCCTTCTGAGCCATCTATCTACACCCATTAAAGCAACAAAGGCTCCGGTAATGGAGGCACATCTTGTCCCTCCGTCTGCCTGGATAACATCGCAATCGACCCAAATAGTACGTTCTCCCAATTCAGTCAAATCTACTACTGCTCGTAAAGATCTGCCAATTAGCCTCTGAATCTCATAGGATCTACCCCTCTTCTGTTCCCTTTCCCGAAGAATCCGATTAGGGCTGGAATAAGGAAGAAGGCTATACTCTGCGGTGAGCCACCCCTGTCCTGCTCCTCGCAGAAAAGGAGGAACCCTCTCCTCCACCATAGCCGCACAAATTACCTTTGTATTCCCTAGACTTATCAGAGCAGAACCCTGGGCGTACTTAACGTACTCCTTTTGAATGACTACTTTCCGTAGTTCATCAGCTAATCGTCCATTTTTTCTCATAATTATCCTTTCAACAAATATAGCGCATAGCGTTTAGCGGATAGC
>CAZQMG010000246.1:0-1931 GCA_964594375.1 uncultured Clostridia bacterium
TCTACCGTTTTGTGTTTTTGAAAAACTAACAAAGCTGCTATTGCAGTAGTGACTAGAATAAGCTGGCCAGTGGTAGCTGCCTGGTGCATTGTAGATCCAGTAGCGACCAAAACAGGAACATAGAAATTCCCACCTCCTCGTCCCGTCATAGCCGAAACCACAGCTATAGCTAATACAGTAACAGCAGAGATGATAATTCCAACCATCAATTTAATAATTTATGGTCCATCTTGATTTTTCTGCAATCCCTCTTCTTTAATCGCATCGGTTAACGCTTCTTGCATGTTTCCCTTTTTGAAAGAAAGTTTTATTCCTCTTTCTTGTAGCCTTTTTATTCCTTTTTTACCGATATTCCCAGATATAATTATCACACAATCACGAAGCAACTCATATACATCTAAGGTCTTTAAATGTTGCATAGTGTTTGCAAATGGATTATTTCTTTTTTCAATTAGTCTGCATCGCATTTCCTTTTTAATTTCATAAATAAACATTTCTTTTGCTCTGCCTAACATGCCTTGAAAAATATTTATTCCATCATTGGTTGGAATGGCAATTCTTATGCGATTTTCTTTATCGCCGTCCAATTTTTTAGCTTCCAATAATCTTATATAATCTTTGAAGAAAAGAAACTTTTCAAAGCCACCGAAATTATGATTTGCCAATATCTGCTTCCAATCTCGTCCGATAAAATCAAAAGCATAAGGACATTCTATAAGTTTAAAAAGAACCTTCAAATAAAAAGGTGTCTCATTGTAAGAAAATTCATTATAATCTAAAATAAAAAAACTTCCATTATGCTTTAATACCTCGAAGGCACTCTTTATAATCACTTTTCTAACATCTTGAGGAAATCCATGTAGCACAAAAGAAATAAAAATCTTATCAAATCCTTCTCTAAAAGGCAAAGATTGATCAATCTTTGCATGGATAATCTTAGCATTAGGAAAATTGGCGCACTTTTTCCTAAACTGGGAAATCATCTCTTGGGAAATGTCAGTTCCAATTAATTTTCCTTCTTTTGAAAGATACTTCATCATTAAACAAGCATTTCTACCAGTACCTGCTCCTAAATCAAGTATTCTATCGGGAGGTCTAATTCTCATTAACTCGATAACCTTTTCTATGAATAAAGAATATTTTCCAAAAGTTATAATATCCATCAATGTATCGTAATATCTTGCAACAAATTCTTTAGTTTCAACTTTTGATTTAGGATAATAATTTCCCATAAAATTTACATATTACCTTTCCAAGTTTCTTGCTCCATAGTTAAAAAATTTTGAAGCTTTTCTTGATTTATTACTGTTAGTTTCATTTCAACTCTTGGGCTCAGTTTCTCTATAGGCTCTCCTACATTCCCTATAAGATCATCGCGTTCTCTTTCCAAACGCTCTTTCCATTTAGAAATTTCCATAGTTATTTTGCCAAGTATTTTCTTTTTGAGGTTTAATTTTTCTTTAAGGTCTTCTATATCTTTATCATCTAAACTTATTGCTACTTTTGCCATCTTACTCGAAGGAGACTTTACACCCCCTTCAAAGATTTTTGTACTTCTCCAATTATGTTTTTTCTTTTTATTTACTGTATTGCAACCATCCCAATTGTGTGAGAACTTTATGTAAAGACCCACAGCCTTATAATCATTTCTGATGTTTGCCTGCAAATAAAGAAGAATTAAGCTCATATATAGGAGCTTTTGCTTTAAATACTTCAGCAAAGGAGGAAAGCCTAGGGCTCATAATCCCGCTCCCTTTAAGTTCAGCTATCAAAGAGCCTGTTTTCTCTTTCATACTTAGCTTCTCACATATTCCTCTTATTTGAATTGCGTTAATCCTGCTATCTTTAGTATTCTCTTCTAATTTTTTAACTAACGTTGGCATTTTCTCCCAGTCTTCCTCTCCCATCTTCTTAAATACTTTGGCTACAGC
>CAZQMG010000247.1:0-1930 GCA_964594375.1 uncultured Clostridia bacterium
GGAAGAGCATAGTAAAGCTGATGAAAACTTCTATTTAACAGCTTCTAAGGTATTAAATTTGGCGAGTAGGGCCTTGCAAATCTTTGAAAGTTCTGAAGTGACTGAAAAAAGAGCCCTCTTAAATTTCGTACTTCAGAACCCTGTTTTGAGTGGCAGAAAGCTTTTATTCAAGCTGAAAAGCCCGTTCGATGTTATAGCTCAATGTGGCAAAACTCAAGATTGGCTCCTCGGATTAGACGATGTTGATAACAAATCCATCGTGTTTTGAAAGTTGCATAGAATGGCTCCTGGCAGGGCGATGTTGGAGATTCTTTCGAGAATATGGGGCAGGAGATTCAGCTTCCAGCCTATAGTTTCTCAGTCTAGCTACAACTGAAGACCTCCCGAAGATTGAAAGCCACCCTTATTTTGCAAGAGAAGTCGTAAGCAAAATGAAAAATCTGGTCTTGACAGAGTACGCTGTTTTGAGTACAATTGTACTCAAAAAGGAGTTCAATTTATGTTAGAGAGCTTATACATTACAAAATCAAAAATCAGGCAAGGCATACTCACTCTTTTCTTCACTAATGTATCTCAAAAATACTATTTAAGAGAACTTCAGCGTACATTAGGTCACTCTGCTGGTAGTATACGTAGGGAACTTTTGAAATTTCAAAAAGATAATTTATTCAATACTCAAAAGGTTGGAAACTTACTTTACTACACCTTGAATACCAAGCATCCTCTGTTTAAAGAACTGAGAGCTATTGTCTCTAAAACCGTGGGGATTGAGGGCAGTTTGAGAAACGCTCTATCATCTATTAAAAAAATAAAAATAGCTTTCATATATGGCTCTTTTGCTGCAAAGCACGAAAAGGGCACTAGTGATATAGACCTTATGATAATAGGTAATCCTGACACATCTTTATTAAATGAAAAAGTTGCGAACCTGGAGGAAAGATTACAAAGGGAAATAAATATCACAGTGTATTCATGGGAAGAATATAGAGACAAAAAACTAGCAAAAAGTGGCTTCATTATGGATTTATTAAAAAATCCAAAAATAATGTTGATAGGTAAAGAAGATGATCTATAAAGAATCAAAAGAAAATCTTTTAAGACAGGGTTTGATTAAGAAATGTCTTTTAGACTGGAAAAGTATAAACAATCTGATAAAACGGGCCTACACTGACCTAAAGACAGCTAAAAGAAATATAGACGATGACGAAGAATGTACCATTTTTCTTCTTGAATCAAGCCCCTCTGAATCTACACGCCTATCATTATGCCACCTCTAGAGTCAGTCGATAAGGCATTTGACCAGTGGAGGATTAACTTAGTGCTGCGCCCCTAGGGCTTTGATGCTGACATGGATTGATATTCTAAGGTTATGGCCTCCGAAGAGGGCGAGGAACCTCGCTGTGATGTGTCAGGTGAAGTTCATTTTACTTTACAGCCAATATCCTTTCCAAGACTTTGTGAGCAGATTTGGCTTCCAGGCAGGACGTTGTTAGAACTTTTTTCGAGAATACAAAAGAGGATGTTCACATTCCAGTCTACAGGATTCCAGCTTTGTCAGAAGCAAAGCCGGCTCAGCTATGACAAATCATCGCAGAGAAGAAGCCGTAGCTGAATCCCTCTCTTTCCCGAAGCGGCAGTAAGACAAAGCCAGAGGCCGTCTTGTTTCACCTCTCCCACTCGCTCTTGAAATCTCCAGTCAAGGCGCTCTCTCCCATGCCTTGCGCAAAACGTCAGTAACACCACAAATGTCAGAAACATCACCGTCAACTCAGAGTCTATTTGCGCAAACCTTATCTGGATGACTCACATACCGGGTTCGCACTTTGCCTAGCATTGCATAACCCACCTGGGGGTACTTGGCTAAATCTCAGCACTTGTCAATCTAGGTAGAAGCTCTGTTGAGGGAGTAAGACTATCCAGGCTTGTCTGA
>CAZQMG010000248.1:0-1921 GCA_964594375.1 uncultured Clostridia bacterium
TAAACTAAGGATAGAATATGAAAGAAATACCAGGAGGAATCACTGCCCCTAAAGGCTTCAAAGCAGCGGGAGTGCATTGTGGAATAAAGAAGAATAAACCCGATTTAGCTATGATTCACTCAGATGTTCCTGCTGTTGCTTGGGCTATGTTTACCAGTAACAAAGTAAAGGCAGCCCCGGTTCAGGTTTCTATGAAAAAAATTCGTAACCACCGTGCCCAGGCAATTATAGCTAACAGCGGCAATGCTAATACCTGTAATGGGAAAAGAGGTGTCAAGGATGCTCAAGAAATGGCTCAATTGGCTGCCCAAGAACTGGGAATAAAAGAAGATGACATTCTCGTTGCCTCCACCGGTCATATAGGCGAGCCCCTTCCCATGTGTAAGATTGAGGAAGGAATAAAGCAGGCAAGACTTCTTCTCTCTTCTAGGGGAGGACGACAAGCAGCTGAAGCTATCTTAACTACCGATACTTTCGCCAAAGAGATATCAGTGGAGACTGACATTCCGGGAAGGGGAAAGAATAGAGTGAAAATAGGTGGCATAGCCAAAGGAGTAGGAATGATTTCACCTAACCTTGCTACCATGCTCTGTTTTATTACCACTGACGCTTGTGTCAGTGAAGATGCTCTAAAAGAAGCAGTAAAATCTGCTGTCAATAAATCCTTCAATCAAATCAGTATAGATGGGGATATGAGTACTAATGATACTGTATTCATCATGGCTAATGGACGGGCAGGAAATAAAAGGATAAAAACGTGGCATAAGAAAAAGAAGTTAAGAGTCAAGGATGAAAATTTTGACTATTTTTCTCAAGCGCTTGACTTTATCTGTATATCCCTGGCCAAAATGCTGGTACGAGATGGCGAGGGAGCCACTAAAATAATAGAAGTAAAAGTGGAAGGAGCATCTTTTCCCAAAGATGCTCGCCGAATAGCCAGGGCAGTAGCTAGCTCCTCTTTAGTAAAAACAGCTATAGCCGGTGCCTCCCCTAATCCAGGAAGAGTAATGGCAGCTCTAGGAGCAGCTCATACAAGGATAGAGCCTGACAAAGTAGATGTTTATTTCAATGACCTCTTAACAGTAAAAAATGGTGTAGGAATAGAATCAATAAGGCCAAAATTGAGAGAAGTTTTAAAACAGAATGAGATAAAGATAATCATTCACTTAAATCAGGGAAATTGTCGAACTACCTTCTGGGGATGCGATTTGACTGAGAAGTATGTGAAGATTAACAAGCGGTATGTGTAAAGATAAACCATAACTCAGAAAAAATCAGAACTGCTCTGGAGGGGAACGGGATACATCAACTATCGCAAGATTCTATCAGTTCTTTGGCCATCCTTAAGGGTTTACTGATGACTCTGAAAGGAAGACCAACAATAAAATGGGAGGGATTTTTCTTGATCTCTCTAGCTAGCCTTACCGGTTTAGTAAGACCTCTTTTTTCCCAGTCAGAAATTAGATAGGAATAGAGTGCTGTCCGAGGAACTTCAAATACATGGTTACAGTTCTCACACTCGATTTTGGCGATGCAATCCCCAATATAGGTAATATTGGTTAAAGCCTCCTTGAAGCACCAACTGCACACCAGACTAGTTTTTATTTGTTTGACCATTTCTGGCTCCTGTCTCTACTTATATTATACAACATTTTTACAAATTGCCAAGTGTTAAAACGCCCCTGTTATAGTGTTAATAGAATGTCATATATAACTATCAAGCCAGAATGTCCTACCTTAGAGATTTAATTAGTTAACTTCCTTTAGGTTTATCTTTTCTTTTTTGTACTTACCCAAATCGCTTTGTTTTAGAAATAATAATGCTCTTAAGAGAAAATTGTCCGCTTTTCACTTGAATCTCTTACGACTTCACCGTGACTGGCATCTTTTTCTTCGCCGATTCCATAATGGCAAGAATTAT
>CAZQMG010000249.1:0-1919 GCA_964594375.1 uncultured Clostridia bacterium
TTGACTAGAAAATGGCACTTGACAAAAAAAGGAGACCTACTAACAATTGTTAATAAAGTTGGATCTTTAATAAGAGAAAAGCTAAAAATAAGGCCGGAGGGAAGTGAATAGTAAGTAGACCTTTCCTTCCAGTTTCCAGGGATAACAAGCAAAGATTGGGCAATTTGCTGTGATTTGCTTGATCTACATAGGAAATTATATGGTCTACCGAAGGACATTCCTCAAAATCCGTTGCTCGTTGCTTGTCGCTAGTTGCTCGTGCTCCCTCTTTGCGAGGGGAAGAGAAAGAAGTACGTAAATCGTATTGCGTCAATAGCATTGCTTTGTGGATTTTAAGGTCTTTTCTTACGAGATACTAGCAACGAGCAACTAGCAACGAAATGCAGCGACGGAAGAAATTGTCCTGAGGTATTTCTTGAGAATCTATAACTAAGTAGTCTAAGGGGAGGTATGCTTATGAGTATGAGGCTTCTAAATTCGATTTTTACAATAGACTCCCATACAGCAGGACATCCAACCAGAGTTGTGGTAGGTGGCTTACCAAAAATACAAGGGGACTCAGTAGCTGAAAAAAGAGAGTATATGAGAAGTAAAATGGATTATCTTCGTAACTTCCTGTGTAATGAACCCAGGGGTCACTCTGGTATGTATGGTGCGGTCTTGACAGAGGCGGCCAGCAAAGATGCTGATTTTGGTGTAATTTTCTTTAGTACTGTAGGTTACGATGATATGTGTGGTCACGGCGTAATGGGAGTAACTACTGTGCTCATTGAAACAGGTATGGTTTCCCCAAAAGAGCCTCCAATAAAGGTTATATTAGAGACACCAGCAGGGTTGATTCAAGCAAAGGCAACTGTTATAGATGGCAAAGTAAAAGACGTCTCTCTTATAAATGTAGCGGCATTTTTATATAAAGAGAATATATCTATCAATGTTCCTGGATATGGACAGGTCAAGGGAGATATTGCCTTTGGTGGAAACTGGTACTTTTATATAGATGCAAAGGATATTGGCATCAGGGTGAAACCTGGAAATATTGATAATCTAATCAAAGCCGGAATTACTATAAAAAAAGAGTTTAACAAAAGATTTGACTTAATACATCCCATAGATTCCAACATATCAAAAAAATTATTGGGTGTCTCTTTTATAGACTCTCCTATCAAAAATCAAAATGCAAATCAAAACAATATAGTTGTAGAAGGGGAACTCTTTTTTGATAGATCTCCCTGCGGCACAGGAACATCTGGTCGAATGGCCATTTTATTTGCTAAAAACAAACTGAACTTTAATGAAGACTTCATAAATGAAAGTATATCAGGTACAACATTTCATGGGAAGTTAATTGAAAAGACCAGGGTGGGTGATTATCCAGCAGTTGTGTCTGAAATTACGGGAAGCGCCCATATTACAGGATTTAATCACTTTGTTTTAGATCCGGATGACCCCTTTGGATTAGAGGGTTTTTTAATCGGTCAAAGAATATAAGCACTCGATTTTGTGAAAAGTGCTAAAAAACAATTGGAGGAAAAAATGGAAGAGCTGAGAAAATTTCCGGGAATTGTACCACCAGTAATTACCGTGTTTGACTCTCAAGGAGAGATTGATGGGGAGAGAAGCAAAAAATTTATCCAACATTTAATAGATGAGGGTGTTCATGGGATTTTTGTTGCTGGAAGTACAGGAGAATCTTCTCTGATGAATATGAATCAAAGGAAGGAGATAATAGATATAGGGGTGGAAGCTGCCAGAGGAAAAGTGCCCTTATTTGCAGGTACAGGGCACAATGCTACCAGAATTGCTGTCGAGCTTAGTAAATATGCACAGGATGCTGGAGCAGATGGTGTTATTGTTTCACTTCCACATTATCCTAAACCGACGCAGGAAGCGTTATATCATCATTATAAAACAGTTGCTGA
>CAZQMG010000250.1:0-1913 GCA_964594375.1 uncultured Clostridia bacterium
CTTCTTTCATTCACAATATGGTAAAAGCTGGAGAAGCAGGAGGTGTTCTTAATATCGTCCTGACCAGATTGACTGGCTATCTAGAGTCTATGGAAAATATAGCACAACGCGTAAAAAACGCTCTTCGCTATCCGGTATTTGTTATGCTGATGGCCTTTGGACTGATTGGTGCTCTCGTCTTTTTTGTTTTACCTGAGATGCAAAGCCTTTTCCAGGATTCTTTCCAGGCCGAACTCCCTTTTATCACTCAAGTTATACTTGACTTATCCGATTTCGTAAGAACAAGATTTTACTTTGTTCTCCTCATTATAGGGGCCTTAGGCTTTGTTTATTATTATCTGGCTAAAAAATATGATAGAGTAGCTTATCTGATGGATATGTTAAAACTGAAAATACCTGTAATTGGAAAGCTTTATCACAGGATTTGCTTATCCAGATTTACCAGAACTTTAGCTATTCTCTTCAACAGCGGAGTCCCTATACTGGACAGCCTTGATATGACTGCAAAGACATCTGGAAATAAAGTTATTGAAAAAGCAATAACGGAAGCAAAATCTTCCTTGAAGGAAGGGGAGACTATTGCTGAACCACTCAGTAATTGCCCTATGTTTCCTCCTATGGTAGTGAGTATGATATCAGTAGGAGAAAAAACAGGAGCTCTGGATCAGATGCTCAATAAGATTTCTGATTTTTATGACCATGAGATAGAGACAACAGTTGACTCTCTAGCCAGCCTGATAGAACCTCTCTTACTGGGTGTCTTAGGTGTAACTATAGGTATAGCTGTAGTTGCTATGTATCTACCTTACTTCAGTGTATTCGAGCACATTGGAGGATAAAAACTAGCGTCTAGCGGATAGCGTACAGCGGATAGGGAAAACAAGAAACTACCCCATAGCGGAAAGAAAGGAAAGAAGAAAGGAAAAGAAAGGGGACGGTTCTATTTTCGCGAGTTGCTCGTTGCTCGAAAACAGGAAAAAAAAGGTAAATGCTCAGTAAACCCTGTGTCATTGCGAGAGATGAAATCCTGAAGCAAATGTAGCGGTGCCATTTATGGCACAATTGTCGGATGAATCCGACCGCTACAAATTGATTGCCACGTCGCTATCGCTCCTCCAATGACAGGACAAGATGTAATACTATTTTGGGAACGAACTACTAGATACGAGCGACTAGCAACAAGCAACGAAAAAGGAAAGGAGGTGAGAAAAGTATGAAGAAATTATGGCAAAAAGAAAAAGGATTTACCCTGATAGAACTCCTTATCGTAGTAGCTATTATCGGCATAGTAGCCGGCATTGCTATTCCTAGATTCCTGGGGGCTCGAACAACAGCCAGGGTGACTCGAGCATTCGCCGATATGAGAACCATTGCTGATGGACTGGAAATGTACTTTACCGATAAGAATAAATATCCAGTGCTTGGTGCGGATGAAACATTGGCAGATGTAGCTGACCTGAAAGAATACATCACCAGTATACCGAAAGACCCGTTCGATGCTGACGATGGACCCTACAGATACTACGTCAATGATGCTACTACACCAACCATGTGGCTAATCGTCTCTAATGGACCGGATTTGGAAGAAGATATAACAATTGCTGCCGAGGCTGATTGGAGCGCATTTACCACTGTGGCCGGGGAACTGGGAGGACCTAATGGCGTGAATCCGACTGGAGACGACACCTATTACGGTATTGGTGCTGGTGTTGGCGGCTGGTCCGAGGCTACCAGTGCAACTGACAAAGGTGACATAGGAAGAGGTGGACCATAGAATTGATTCTATTTATTACCTAATAGAAAAAAGGGGGGAGAAATCCCCCCTTTTTTCTATATATATTTCTCCCCATTGCCAAAGAGAAACATTCCTTTTAATGACTCTTTCTTGATGAACCGGAAAAGCAGTGAATAGT
>CAZQMG010000251.1:0-1893 GCA_964594375.1 uncultured Clostridia bacterium
GTACGTTAGCTCTAACTCATTAGAAAGAATAGAGGACTTTTTTTGCTAATAGGGGGAGTGTGAAGATATAGTAAGGGAAAGTAGATAGGGAAAAACGGAGTAGGACGTTTAATCCTGTACGCTAAATGCTACCCGCTGTATTTCTTAAAGGAGGTGGAAAAGAAAGATGGCTAAGGTATTTTTGAAAGATATTACCAAGGAGTTTGGGAAAGTAGTAGCGGTCAAAAACTTTACTCTGGATATAAAGGATGGGGAGTTTATAATTCTTGTAGGACCTTCTGGATGTGGAAAGACCACTACCTTAAGAACTATTGCCGGTCTCGAGGAGGCTACCGCAGGTGAAATTTACATCGGAGATAAATTGGTTAACGATGTTCCTCCCAAAAACAGAGATATTGCTATGGTTTTTCAGAACTATGCTCTTTATCCTCATATGAATGTTTATAAAAACATGTCCTTTGGGCTAAGGCTGAGGAAGATTCCTAAGCCTGAGATAAATACTACAGTTAGAAGAACAGCTGATCTTCTGGGTATTGGTGAACTATTGGATAGAAAACCTAAAGAGCTTTCTGGTGGACAGCGCCAGAGGGTTGCTTTAGGGAGGGCTATTGTACGTGACCCGCGTGTATTTTTGTTTGATGAGCCTCTTTCCAACCTGGATGCGAAGTTGAGGATTGCTATGAGAGCGGAATTATTAGATTTACATCAGCGTCTGAAAACTACTACAATTTATGTTACTCATGACCAATTAGAAGCAATGACTATGGGTGATAGGATTGTAATTATGAATGAAGGGGTAATTCAGCAGGTAGATACCCCTCAGGTGGTATACGATCATCCTGTCAATAGATACGTAGCCGGATTTATCGGTTCGCCATCGATGAATTTTCTGTCGCCTACTATCGTCAAGAAAAACGGGAATTTCTATGCTGCCGATAAAGACTATGAATTAAAGATTCCCGATGATAAGGCTAAATTTCTGAAGGATTATGTGGACAAAGAAGTTGTATTAGGAGTAAGACCTGAGCATATAGATACGAAGACGACAAAAAGGGATTACGATCCAGGGAGTATTTTTTCGGCTTCCATATGGGTAGTAGAGACACTGGGCTCAGAGAAGCTTGTTCATATAAGAAACGGTGAAAAATATACTCTCATTGTTCGCCTTGACCCTCATGCTGATATTAAAACAGGTGAGACAGTTGAGTTTGTTGCCAATATGAACCTATCTCATGTATTCGATAAGGAGACGGAGGAGGTAGTTTTCTGAACTCGGTAAATTAGAACATCTAAAGTGGAGAGAACTAGAGGAGGAAAGTAAGATAAAATTCCTCCTCTTTGTTTATAGAAAGCAGTAATACGGGGAATGAAGTATGGGGATTGCTATTTTGGTGGATGGGTACAATGTGATTTATAGTTCTTCTGAATTAAAGAGATTGCTAGAAAAGAGTAGATATCAAGCACAAGAAAAATTAGTTAATCTAATGTCTAGCTATTGTTCTCTGGAGGGAAGGGAAGGATATGTGGTCTTTGATGCTTATAGAGGTCGTTGCTTGAAGAGTGAGGAGGAAATAGGTTCTAATTTGAAAATTATCCTCACGGGAACAGGCGAGACAGCTGATTCATATATTGAGAAGTTTGTTTCCCAAAAGAAAGCCTATTATGATTATATCTATGTAGTTACATCGGATTATTCCCAAAGAAGGACAGCGGACGATAAGAAGGTTTTATTTCTCTCCCCACAGAATTTTCTTAAAGAGATCGAAGCCTACCAAAAGGTTTTAAGAGAGACCTATTTTTCCAGCCCATCTAAAGCCTGTCTGAGAGTATCTGACTATTTGAAAAGCGAAGTTAAAGAAAGATTGGATAGAATAAGAGAAGGATTATCCTGAG
>CAZQMG010000252.1:0-1889 GCA_964594375.1 uncultured Clostridia bacterium
CTATCCGCCATACGCTAGACGCTATCTTTAAGCCAGCCTACTAGGTCGCTGAAGTTCTCAATACTTTTTCTTTTCATATATTCTTTGATCCCCTCAACTATCCTGAGGGCTGTGCTAGGATCGATGAAATTTGCCGTTCCTACAGCTACTGCACTGGCCCCTGCCAGAATGAATTCTAAGGCATCCTGACTGCAGGTTATTCCCCCCATTCCTATTATAGGCAGGCTAACCTTTTGGAAAGTATCTCGTACCATTCTTACAGCGATAGGTCTTACTGCTGGCCCAGAAAGCCCCCCCGTGATGTTACCTAATTTAGGCCTTCTCGTCTCTACATCAATAGACATACCCAGTATGGTATTTATCAATGATAAGGCTTCCGCTCCTGCCTCCTCAGCAGCCTGGGCGATTTCACTGATATCAGTTACATTGGGCGTTAGTTTGATTATAAGAGGGATATTGGTAACTTCTCTCAATTTCTTTACTAGCAAAAAAGTTCGTCCTGGGTCGGTGCCAAAAATAAGGCCTTTTTCTTTCATATTGGGACAGGAGATATTTATTTCTAGAGCATCTATTTTTTCTTTCTCATTCAGTCTTTCAGCAAGAGTGAGATAATCTTCTTCTTTTTCTCCGGCAATGTTGACAATGAGCGCAGCCTCGAATTGACTCAAAAAAGGCAATTTTTCCTTAAGAAAAACATCTATTCCTGGATTTTGTAATCCGATAGCATTGAGAAGTCCAGCAGGTGTTTCTGCTAAACGAGGGGGGGGATTTCCTTCTCTGGGTTCCAGCGTTACTGTCTTGGTTATTATTCCTCCCAGTTTGTTAAGATTGATGAGGGCGGTGTATTCTTCTCCGAATCCAAATGTTCCCGCTGCAACCAGAACAGGATTGTTCAAACTGACCCGACCCAATTTTGTTTTCAGATCTATATTCAACTACTTACCTTTCTTCTTTCCAGAGGATTTGCTGTGCCTGGAAAACCGGGCCGTCACTACAGACACGCAGATAGCCACTTTCTCCTTTTATGGTGCATCCCAAACAAACCCCCATCCCACAGCCCATTCTTTGTTCCAATGATACTTGACAGGGGATTTTGTACTTCAGGCTTAATTGAGCTATCTTTTTGAGCATAGGGATAGGGCCGCAGGCGCAAACTAAGTCTATTTGAGAGTTTTCTTTGAGAAGATGAAAGAAGAATTCGCTAAGCAGACCCTTGTAGCCCTGACTTCCGTCCTCGGTAGCGATTTGTACTTTAACATTCAAATTCTTAAGGTTTTCCACGTATAAAATCTTTCCTTTACTCTCAGCTCCTAGAAGGATGAGAATATTTTCTCTGTTTAATTTCTCTGCTAAAAAATAAAGCGGAGCTATTCCCATTCCTCCAGCTACTAAAACAATTTTTTTTAAATCAGGGCTTATTTTGAATCCTTGCCCCAGGGGGCCCAGGGTATCTATCTCATTTCCTATTTTCTTCCTGGATAAAAACTCTGTCCCTCTGCCTACTACCTTATAGAGTATCTCGATTTTTTCACCTTCGCATCTATGGATGCTAAAAGGGCGTCTTAGTAAGGGGTCATATCCGTCCTTTATTTTTATATGCACAAACTGTCCTGGTTTTGCTTCTTGGGCAATTCCTGGGGCATGCAAGCGCATCTTATAGTGCCCGGAGATGATTTTCTCATTGAATAAAATCTTAGTCTTAATCTGATACATTTTTTGGGGTCCAATTATATACTCGTCGAACCGAAGGTACTCAAAGTAACATATTTCCTGAGGAAGCCTTAGAGGAGCAAAATCGTGAATAGTGAATGGTGAATAGTGAATCGCAAACAGAGAAATAAATGATTGTAGGGTTTGGTTGACAATTCACGATTCACGAAATACGATTC
>CAZQMG010000253.1:0-1885 GCA_964594375.1 uncultured Clostridia bacterium
TTATCGGAATTTGGTGCAAGAGCTTGAATACCCGAGAGAGAAAAGAAAAAGAAAAACATTTAAAAGATTGGAGCCAGATGATGCAGACAAAGGTAAATGAAACCGAGCTCACCTTAATTCAAGGAGACATAACTAAACAAAAGACAGAGGCAATAGTCAATGCTGCTAATACTACTCTTCTGGGAGGAGGGGGAGTGGACGGGGCAATTCATCGGGCTGGCGGTGTGACTATCCTGGAAGAATGTAAAAAAATTCGGGCAAAACAAGGAGGATGTCCTACCGGGGAGGCAGTTATTACTACGGGAGGAAACCTAAAGGCTAAATATGTTATTCATACTGTTGGTCCGGTTTGGTCAGGGGGAAAACGTAAGGAAGACACACTACTGCATAATGCCTATAAAAATAGCCTTTCCCTGGCTAGAGATAAGGGTATTCGGTCTCTTTCCTTTCCTTCTATTAGTACAGGTGCCTATGGGTTTCCTATTGAGTGTGCTGCTGACATTGCTCTTTCTACAGTGCGAAATTTTCTTGAAGGATACACCTTTGAAGAAGTGCGCTTTGTTCTTTTTTCACAGAAAGATTTAAAAATATATGAAGAGGTATGGGAAAAAACAGTGAATCGTGTCTAGTATCTCGTATCTGGAAGAAAAGAAAAAACGGTCTAAATTCTAGATACTTGTGTCCCCTCACCTTAATCCTCTCCCCTCTGGGGAGAGGGAAGAGGAATTGTTCTGAAGTATTTCTGGAAGTATTTAAAGTAGTAAAATAGGAGGAACTAGATGGGAGTATATGAGACTATAGTAAGGCGGAGAACTATCAGGCGTTTTGAAAACAAGAGAGTTTCCTATCAGGCACTGGAAAGGTGCGTAAATGCAGCCAGACTTGCTCCTTCTGCGGCAAATTTACAGCCCTGTGAGTATCTAATAATTGATGAAGAAAATCTTTTGGATAAGGTTTTTGCCACTTTGAAGTGGGCTGGATATATTACAGATGGGAGACCAGTAGAGCTCGAAGTACCCAGGGTTTATATTATTATCCTTATTAATAGAGATATTCGCACTGAAGGATACCAACATGATGTTGGCTTTGCTGCAGAGAATATAACCTTGACAGCCCTTGAAGAGGGTATTGGTTCTTGCTGTTTAGGAGCTATTGATAGGGAAGCATTGAGGAAGAACTTGAATATTCCTCCCAGATATATAATTGATTTAGTAGTAGCTCTAGGTTATTCTAAAGAGAGTCCTTTAAAAGAACCCTTGCGAGATTCTGTTAAGTACTGGAAGGATGAAAAGAGAGTGCTTCACGTACCCAAGAGAAATTTGAAGGAAATACTCCACAGAAATACAATTAGTAAATAATAAGATGATTTGGAAATCCCTGGGACATTCTGACCTTTTAGTGGGAGGAAAGCCTGTTCTCATAAGAAGTCTTCTTCTGTGTACTGAATTAGGTGATTTTCATAGGTATCGTGTTTGCAGTGAGGCAGGAAAACCAGCCTGGGCAAGACTGGCCAAAGATGGTTCCGGTAAAATTGGTGCGTTGGTGACGGGGCCTTATTCAGAGATGCTGAAGATCCCCTCGCGCAAAGAAATGCAACCTCACCTTTTTGTGCCGCTAAATTCTTTGAGCAAGAGAGTCCAGAAGAAACTTCTAATCCCTTTAAATTACGAACTATATGAGGAAGAGAACACTCTTGTGGCCAGAGAGATAGCAGATGAACCTTATTATCTAGCCAGTAAGATCTCATCTGTTTTTCATTACCCGGGCTGCAAGAGAGCTCACAAGGTAATTCCTGGCAATCGTGTCTATTTTAAGACCAGAAATGAAGCTTTAGAGAATGGATACCGTCCTCATAAAATATGTAACCCTTAAGATTAGCGTATAG
>CAZQMG010000254.1:0-1884 GCA_964594375.1 uncultured Clostridia bacterium
ACTTTCCAATTGGTTTTTCCAAAAATTCTGTATTTCATTATTGCCCCCTATTGGTGAATGATTTTGCCTACCTCTTTGATGTTCGACACAGTCTTATATTCTTCCAATTTTGGAGTATAGGCAACAATACCGCATATGCACCGAATTCGCCACTTATTTAAAAACTCCGTAATAGCGTTCTCTGGAGAAAGGTTAATGTAAATTTTAGTACTTGTCAATCTGGCGTGTGTTCCTCCAGCTTAAAAGAAAGGGATTGATGTTGACAAATAGCCTCCCTTGTGTAAAATAGACGGAAAACAGTTAATCGAGAGTGAATTCATTATGACAGAACAGACAAGATTGGTGGAAGAGAAGCTAGTAAAGAAAAGAAAAGATAAGCTTCAATTCTGGATAGAAAAAGAGGGAAATCCTTATCTGGCAAATTTTACTCCTCGCCATTCTGCCCAATGGATAAAGGATAACTATGAGGAGATAAAGCCAGGAGAGAAAATAGATGCAGAGGTATGGATAGCAGGAAGAATTACTACTTTGCGGGCTCATGGAAAAACGAGTTTTGCTGATATAAAAGATGAGAAGGGCAAAATCCAGGTTTATGCCAGGAAAGATGTGCTGGGTCAGAGATATACTCTTTTCCAGAAACTGGACCCGGGAGATATAATTGGAGTAAAAGGTAAAGTCTTTAAGACAAGAACAGGTGAGGTGACTGTGCAAATTCTCCAATTTTCTCTTCTAGCCAAGTCTCTTCGTTCTCTTCCAGAGAAGTGGCATGGACTACAGGATATAGAACTTCGCTATCGAAAGCGCTACCTGGACCTATTATCTAACCCGGAGGTGAAGACAGTCTTTTTACAGCGCGGACTAATAGTAAGATTAATAAGGGATTTTTTAAATCAAAGGGGATTTCTAGAAGTAGAAACTCCTATGATGCAGCCTATTCCTGGAGGGGCTACAGCCAGGCCCTTCAAAACTCATCATCAGGCTTTAAAGCAGGACTTCTATCTACGCATTGCTCCTGAACTCTATCTTAAGAAATTGGTGGTGGGAGGAATAGAAAAAGTCTATGAGCTAAATAGAAATTTCAGAAATGAGGGAATGGACAGATTCCACAACCCCGAATTCACTATGCTGGAGGTCTATTCTGCTTATAGCGATTACACAAGAATGATGACTTTCACAGAGGAACTCATCTGTGAGATAGCAAAGAAGGCAAAAGGAACTCTAAAAATAGACTACCAGGGAAAGAAGATTAATCTTTCCCCTCCCTGGAAAAGGATAGCCTTCAAGGATGCGCTTAAAGAGATAGGAGGGGTTGAGGTTGATTATGATGATGAAAAAGAACTAAGAAAAGTAGCTACGGAGTCTGGCTTAGAAGTAGAGGGGTTAAGAAACGAGCAGATAATGGAGCATCTCCTGGACAAACATGTTGTTCC
This sequence comes from uncultured Clostridia bacterium, assembly GCA_964594375.1. GTDB lineage: Bacteria > Aerophobota > Aerophobia > Aerophobales > AE-B3A > AE-B3A. The sequence goes on from CAZQMG010000254.1 coordinate 1,431, forward strand.
TGAGTTAATCCAACCCACATTCATATTTGATTATCCTTCTTCTACTTCTCCCTTGGCTAAGAGAAAAGAAGATAATCCCTCTTTAATAGAAAGGTTCGAAATATTTGTAGGAGGAGAAGAGCTAGGTAATGCTTACTCAGAACTAAATGACCCCCTTGAACAAAGAGAGCGATTATTAGAGGTGAAAACAAGAGAAAACTCATTGGATGAGGATTTTCTGGAGGCATTGGAGTATGGAATGCCTCCTACCGCTGGCCTGGGGATAGGAATAGACCGAATGGTTATGCTTCTAACCGATTCTGCCTCCATTCGAGATGTAATTCTCTTTCCCCAAATGCGTTCTAAGACTTCATAGTTCATTGTTCGTAGTTCATTGTTCATCGATAAGAAAGAAAGACAATCAGTTCGTGGTTCATCGACAGAACAAGTTAGCTCATAGCTGATAGCTCATAGT
>CAZQMG010000255.1:0-1880 GCA_964594375.1 uncultured Clostridia bacterium
AGGGGGAAAAATATCTCTAAGTCTTACGGAGATAAACTCATTATAGAAAGAAGTTCTTTTCAGCTTAATGAAGGGGAAAAAATTGGGCTTATTGGTGCTAATGGAGTGGGAAAGACAACCCTTTTAGAAATTATTTCAGGAGAGATTCGGCCAGAAGAAGGGAGAGTTGAGAAAAGAAGAAATTTGAAGATTGGTTATCTAGCCCAAGAAACAAATCTTATTTTGAAAAGGACTGTTTATCAGGAAGGAATGGAAGTGTTTTATGAAATTTTCCTTCTGCGGGAAAAAATGCACAGCTTGGCTGAAATGATGAATAGGGAGAAAGATAATCTGAGTCAGATTATGGAGGAGTATGGAAAAGTTGAGGAAGAAATAGAAAAGAAAGATGGGTATAACTGTGAAGTTCGACTTAAAGCTGTTCTCAGCGGATTTGGTTTCCAAAAAAGTGATTTTGAGAAACAAATAAAGCACCTCAGCGGAGGAGAAAAAAGCCGTCTTGCTTATGCAAAACTACTCTTGAGAGAACCAGACCTTCTGTTATTAGATGAGCCAACTAATCATCTTGATGTAGAGGCTACTGAGTGGTTGGAAAACTACCTTGTCAATTACCAGGGGGCACTATTACTTGTTTCTCACGACAGATATTTCTTGGATAGAGTTGTGGAGAAAATATGGGAACTGGAAAGAGGAAAGTTAAGATGTTATCGGGGAAATTATACCCATTATCTAAGAGAGAAAAAAGAGGAAATCATCAGACAGGGAAGAAGGCATGAGTTGCAGCAAAAAGAAATAAGACGGCAAGAGGAATTCATCAGAAGAAATATTGTTGGACAAAAGACAAAACAGGCTCAGAGTCGAAGGAAGATGCTGGAAAAGGTAAAGATAATTTCCAGACCGCAGAGAGAAGAAGAGATAAAAATCAGATTTTCTTCTCAATTAAGAGGCGGCAATGAAGTACTCCAGGTGAAGTCCCTTGGCAAGTCCTTGCAGAGACTTTTTCTTTTTAGAAATTTAGGTTTTCAACTCCAGAGAGGAGAGCGATTGGGCATTATTGGACCTAACGGCACAGGGAAAACCACCCTTCTAAGAATAATCATAGGAAAGGAAAAGGCTGATGAGGGCGAAGTAAAGATAGGCAGGAACATCAAGCTCGGGTATTATGACCAACACTTAGCCGAACTTAATCCTGAAAATTCTATTATGGAAGAGATGTGGTCCATAGACCCTAAAGTAAAAGATGAGGAGTTACGTTCGTTTCTGGGTGGATTTCTCTTTAGCGGGAAAGATGTGTTTGTTCCTGTAAAGGATTTGAGCGGCGGTGAACAGGCAAGGGTGCTCTTAGGAAAACTGATACTGGCCAAGGTAAATTTTCTCATTCTGGACGAGCCTACCAATCACCTGGATTTAAAATCAAGAGGTATTTTGGAAGAAGCTCTTGGCAAGTATGATGGGACTATTTTGGCTGTTTCTCACGACAGATATTTTCTTGATAAAATAGTGGGAAGAATTCTCTATTTTAGCAGAGATGGCGAGGTTAAGCTATATTGGGGAAACTATTCCTATTTCTTGGAGAAAAGAAAGGAAGAGATAAAATCCACAAAAATAGTTCAGCAAAAAAAGAGAGAAAAATCAGACGAGCGAAAAAAGAGTATAAAGAAATCCCCGAAAAATACCTTTTCCCTGAATAACTTTGCAGATATCGAGGCTGAAATTGCTCTCTTGGAAGAAGAGAGAGAAAGAGTAACTAAGAAACTGGCAGATATTGAAGTATACCGCCATCCAGATAAAGTGAATGAATTAACCAGAAAATATGGAGAGATTTCAAAAAAACTGGAACTTCTCTATGAAAAGTGGGAAAAAGAAGAAAAAAAGTTATCCTA
>CAZQMG010000256.1:0-1850 GCA_964594375.1 uncultured Clostridia bacterium
CAAAAAGAGCCAGGTGTGCTGTATCACTTCCCGGAATAACTCCCCGGCCCAGTGTGCTCATCAAGCCAGTAGAACCCTCTCTAGCTAGTTTATCAAGGACTGGCTTTCTGGCCAGCTGCAGAGGAGTTTTTCCATCTTTCACTACCCGGTCTCCTAATCCATCTGCCACCACCAGTATAGCCTTCTTTTCCAGAGACATCTTTCGCTACCATTCTTAAGATATTATATTGGATCTATCTTGTCAAGCTTTATAGCTCATAGTTCATAGCTCATGATTCATCAAATTCACAAAAGTAGCCTGTCCCCTTCTATTTATCTCATAGTTTTTAGTCTTTTGCTATCAGCTATGAGCTATTTTCTTCAGGGAAAGTCTCTCGATAGGCGTATAAATCTTCTAAATACTTTCCTGGTGCTATCAAGTTAATAGTGTTGTTCTATGGTGGTGCCTGGATAATAAAACTGGAGGATTTCCTTGGTGCTATAGCCTTTCTGAGCCATTCCCCTGACTCCCCACTGACACATCCCCACTCCATGACCCGATCCTCTCCCGGTGAAGATAAAATATCTAGCATATCTGATGACCTTGAATAAGGTGCTTTTTATATTATCGGATCCCACTTTGCTACGAAATTCAGTTCCCTTTAAATATTTTTCTCCTCCTCGGTATTGTATCCTTAGCTGCTTGACTCGACCACTCTGATCAAAACTGAGTGGCTGAATCCGGTAGAGTTTTCCCAGTGGTAGTCCCTTCTCCCTCAGAAGCTTCCTCAACTTTCCAGCTTCAACTTTCCACTTCCAGTCATAATAAGGACTGTCTTTACAGAATGGATCAGCTCTGGCCTCAAGATAGGGAAATGGTTTTCCCCAGACATCAGCGCTGGAGGCGGTATATCCTCCACAACAGGCATTATAATGAGCATTTATTAGCTGTCCTTCGTAGGTGATTACCTTGCCCCGGGTGGAGTCAACCGAGTTTGTACTACGAGGGTCTTCTGATTCGACTCCTCCGTATACCTGATCGTCCTCTGTGCTTAAGAGGTGATAATCTTGATTTTCCGGTAAAGAAGTCTCTAATTTCTTCAGAGCATAGGTTCTAGCTGCAATAGCCTGGGCAGCCACAGCCACAGGAGGCCAGTCGGGGGAAATTTCCCATTTGATCACCCCATAAAGGTATTCTCCCAGGGGAAGCTCATTTATGACCTCAAGAAACTTGCCCTTCTTTTTAATGAGAAGACTACCCCGATATCTTCGTCCATTAACCAAACACAGAGAACTAGCTCTTTTGGGTTTAATCCAGACAACGCTTCCCCAATTTCTCTGGTCTATCTTTATCCCACTTGGGGAAGACTCGATTTTTAATGGCAGGCTAGAGGATGAGAAATGGCGAATATTTCCTTTCCCTTCAACTCGAAAAGCACCAGTAGCACCAGCCTGTATAATTTCTTTTTCTAAGATCTTCACGCGAATAGTCGGCGGGGATTGAGCTTCGGCAGAGAAAGACAATGCCAATGCCAACGAAAAAGTCATTACTAGCAATATAGCTAATGCTTTCATCTTCAAAATTCTTTGGAGAACAAAGGGGTCAGGTCTCAACATTTGACATTCAACCAAAGGTTCTTGATTGATGTGAGAAATTGCCAGAAAGTTCACCCGCGGAATAAGCGTAATCATGGTCAGTTAAAGTGATTGAGATCTTGAGAAAAAAGAAACAAGATAAAAATCTTAAGATTATGGAAAATAGCCTGCTGAATGTTAAATGTTGAGACCTGACCCCTCCTTTAAGACCCCTCCTTTAATAAATCTTTTTCGGATCAAAGACTTTCTCTGCCACCAGTTCTAATTCTCCTTTC
>CAZQMG010000257.1:0-1829 GCA_964594375.1 uncultured Clostridia bacterium
ACCTTGAAGCTGTTAGCTGACTCTCTGGTGATTTGCTCTGAACCTTACCCCATTTTTCCTCAGCCCCTGGAGCTTATGAAACACTATATAGAAGCATTTCACAGGGTTTTTGACAATATCGATGAGGTTGTTACCGTTAAGACGACATCTGTCGAGAAAAAGCCTATAACTGGTAGGGCCGAAATAGGTTAGGTCAAATATTTTAACTCTTTCCAACTATTTGGAGATTTTAAAGAAGCCATCGTATGTCAAGATACTTTTAAGGAGCTTTAGGATAGCTTTGATTGCATCGACTCTGGCCATTTTCGCCAGCTACCCCTTAGCTTACTATATTTCGAGAAAGATAAGAAAGGGAAGACATTTACTTTTTATGTTGATAATAGCCCCTTTATGGATAAGTTACCTGGTGAGGATAATTGCCTGGAGGGCAATACTGGGCAACAAGGGTTTGATTAATTCGACTTTAATGGCACTTGGCTTAATAAAAGAGCCTCTATCATTTTTATTATATAATCAGTTCGCCGTAGCCATCACTTTAACTTATATTTCTATTCCCTTCGTATTCATTCCCCTATACACTGCTCTGGAAAAGATTCCTGTAAATTTAATTGATGCCGCCAGGGATCTCGGAGCCAATGAGTTTCACACTTTTATAAACGTAATATTACCCCTTTGTATTCCCGGTCTACTTACAGGATTTATGCTGGCATTTATAATTTCTCTCGGTGATTACATTATCCCTATGCAATTGGGTGGGACTGGAGGAATGATGCTCGGAAATATTATCTGGTCGCAATTTGGCTTTGCCTTCAATTGGCCATTAGGTGCTGCTTTAGGCTTTATTTTGTTCTCTATTGCGGCAGTGATTTTGGCCATAACCCAGAAGTTTGGCTCACGAGAGGGGATGTTATACGAATAACTTAAAAGAAATGTAGAGAAATATAAGCGCAGAAAGATGAAAAAAGAGAGAAGAAAATTCAAATTTTCGCCCCTGGGGATTTATGCTATCTTAGCTTATTCTTTTCTTTACTTACCCTTAGTGGTGGTAATAGTTTTTTCTTTTAGTCCTACAAAATCTATTGTTGGATTTTCTGGTTTTACTACCAGGTGGTATATTAAATTGTTTAACGATGAAGCTCTAATCGCGGCACTTATACATTCATTACAGGTGAGTCTTACGGCAGTGAGCATTGCCGTCGTTGTTGGGACAAGTGGCGCCTTTTTTTTAGTAAGAGCGAATTTTCCAGGAAAGCAACTTTTTCGTAGTCTCTCCCAGTTACCTCTGATTCTACCAGGAATTATTTTGGGTATAGCTTTACTGATACTGTTTATGAACCTGGGTTTTGAGCTATCCATGTTTTCGATTTTAATGGGACACGTATGTTTTACTACACCAGTGATAATGTTTCAAGTAGCCAGCAGACTCCAAAGACTGCCAAGATCATTTGAGTATGCGGCAAAAGATCTTGGAGCGACTCCGGTCAAAACCTTTTGGTATGTAACGCTTCCTATGATACGAACTGCCATAATCGGGGGGGCACTCCTCGCATTTACTATGTCTTTTGATGAGATTATCATTACCTATTTTTTGACTGGTACCTGGACAACTCTTCCTGTGTTCATCTACGGGATGATGCGTTTTGGTCTGTCCCCTCAGGTGTTCGCTATTTCGACCGTGGTGCTAACTTTTGCTGTGGTTTTAATAGTTTTAATGGCTAAATTTACGGCCGTCCGAGAGGAACTCTAAAGTCGGATGATTAAAGGAGCAAAGAGTGAGACTCAATAGGTATAAGATTCTTTCTGAAGATGATTTGTCAAGAATTCACCAG
>CAZQMG010000258.1:0-1829 GCA_964594375.1 uncultured Clostridia bacterium
CTGGCGAGCTTTTCGATATCGTTTGCCGTTCTAGCAAGTTGATAGAGAAAGCTTGTGCTTTTACTCATCAGTAAACCTCCTTAATGGACCCCTTTCAATCAGCTGTTGAGGCTATAAAGATATCGTTTCGGTCTTCTTTTGGGGAATGTTGACGAAAATAATGCTCTCCAGATAAAAGAATGGTCCGGGCGTCATCTTTGCTGGATGTAGGTATCGTTAGGCAGCCTAAAAACCGTATTTTTCGACCAGGAAATCTCGTAGTTCTTTTCCAACGCTCTGGGCAATTTCTTGCCAGAATACGATGTTGCACTTAACTCTTAGGCGGTCATCTCTCACGCATCGTGCGGTTAAATAGAACTCTTTTACCAGGTCAGGTCTTCTTGCATCACACAAAAGAAGGAATGATAAGTTGCGCTCGTAGGCAGCCAGAATATTTCTGATTAGCTGATAGCTCACATAATAATCCTCACTACTTTGAGGAAGCAACTCTTCATTGAAAACTTCCTTGAAATTGTCATATGATTCTACGATCATTTTCTCTTTTTTGGTAAGGTTGGCGTTCAAGAATGTTCAGGGTATATTCGCCCCCGATCCCCCTCGGCTCGGGGCTTTTTGATGAAAGTATTACCGTATGTAAGGGTATGGTTCCGTTTAGGATTTACCAACAGGATTTAGGAATTGGAGAAACGTAACAATTGTAGGTTTGAGAAAGTAATGTTTTTAATAGACAATTATGAACTTTAATAGAATTCTTCTATAGGGATATTAAATCTTTCCCGGGCAGCTCGCACTACGGGCTTAGATAATTCGTCTCCTTCTCCGCGGCATTTTATGTAATACCATACTGGCTTACCATTGATGTTTGGGTGGTATAATCCCCTGTTACTACCTTTCCCTCTATCTCTGTGTTCCGTAACTCCAAAATTTCCTAACTTTCTACGTAGTTCCCGATATCTAAGAGGTTTATCCTGGGAAGGATTAGACATGGCTAGGGGCTTTCTCTGCCTTTACTTCTCGCATCAAATCTATTATGCGGTTCCTGGGAGTCTTCAGAAGAGAGGGGTCTATAGGGTGAGCCTTTAAGGTCTTCTTCCTCTGTATCTCTTTGAATTTGTCCCAGTATATCTTGGGTGCTGGGTGAGGAATAAACTGTTCTATATCTCGCTCCATCCCGAAACGTAAATAGGAAAAAATCAGGTCAGCCAAATTATTTCTTGCTTCTTCAGGCGTTTTACCCTCAGCTACTAAGTCAATCTCCAAGCAGTGAGCAATGTACCGGTCTTCCTCTTTATACCCGAGCACATTAAAGCGTGCACCGATTTCCTTCTTTTTCCGTATAGCGGGCATTTCAATGCCTCCTTAAGCCATTTCGTAATTTCAATAATTGAAATTACGATTTGAGTATATCATAGTAAAGGGTGAAATCTTGTCAAGTACTATTAGACACATAACCCGTGCTCCTATTTGTTTACTTATAAAACTCTCTTATATTCTTTTCATCGCCTTGTCGAATGAGCAGTAATAATAACGCTTTAGCTCCCGTGTCCGATGTCTCAACAATCGTTTTTATGTGGTGGGATCAGGGTTTCCGCCTTTTGCCAAGAACGGGGCAATTAGGCAAATGAATTGACCCAAAAAGTACCTCTTATGGGTCGTTACTCATATCCTCAGAACCTAAAGACCACGTACAAACTAATAGTGAGCGGTTTCCGGTAAAGGGCTGCACTAATTTTGCTACACTAATCCGTGGACAAGTGCGCTGATGGCGGGCTTACTCGTCTCTTGAGTTCGGCGTAAAGTTCAGCGTGCACCCATGCCTCGGGGAGGTC
>CAZQMG010000259.1:0-1827 GCA_964594375.1 uncultured Clostridia bacterium
CGCTCAATATAGTGTATAGCGAATACTTGTCCCCCTCACCCTATCCCTCTCCCCTGAGGGGAGAGGGTCACAATATACTAGCAACCAGCGACGAGCAACGAATTCATGGCGGAGAGGGTGGGATTCGAACCCACGGGACACCTCGCGGCGTCCAGCTGATTTCGAATCAACCGCTTTAGGCCGCTCAGCCACCTCTCCAGAAAATCTCAGCTTTTTTTCCCGGATTGAATCTCTTTTATTTTTAGCTCAGTAAACGCCTGGCGGTGACCATATTTACGGTGATAACTCTTGCGCCGCTTGAACTTATAAACAATAATTTTCTTTGCCCTGTCCTGCCGCAGTACTTCCGCTGTCACCCTGGCTTTGGCTATTAAAGGATTGCCAACAAGGGCCTCACTATCATCTTCCTTGAGCATCAAAACCTTATCAAGTACTACCTCTTCTCCTTTTTTGGCCTTTAATTTTTCTGTTCTTATTATAGAACCAGGGCTAATCTGATACTGCTTTCCTCCTGTTTCTACTACTGCTATCATTTTTATGCTCCTTTATGTCCCCATTTCCCATGCGGAAAGATATTCTTCTTGTTCCTGGGTTAATTTATCTATTTTGATTCCCATGCTCTTTAGTTTTAACTGGGCAATTTGTTTATCAATTTCCGCAGGAACAGGATAAACCTTCTTTTTTAAATCCCTACCCTCTTTAGCTAAAAATTCAGAGCAGAGCGCCTGATTAGCAAAACTCATATCCATAACCATGGAGGGATGACCTTCTGCTGCTGCTAGATTGATGAGTCTGCCTTCTGCCAATAGATTTATCCTTTTCCCATTCTTCAGTGTAAACTCCTCAATATCTCTTCTTATCTTCCTTTTTTTTACTGTAAGCTTCTCTAGGCCACCCAGATTGATCTCCACATTGAAGTGACCTGCATTAGCCACTATAGCTCCATTCTTCATCTCTTTAAAATGTTCATTACTGATAACATTCTTATCACCGGTACTGGTGACAAAGATATCTCCCTTTGGACAGGCTTCCATTAAAGGCATTACTGAATAACCGTCCATATTCGCTTCTAATCCTCTTAAAGGGTCTACTTCGCAAACTATTACTTTAGCTCCCATCCCTCTGGCTCGCATAGTTATTCCTCGCCCGCACCAGCCATATCCGCAAACCACAAAGACAGAACCAGCCAAAAGTATATTGGTGGCACGCAGAATTCCATCAATAGTGGATTGACCTGTTCCGTAGCGATTATCAAAAAAATGCTTGGTGTCAGCATCATTTACGGCAACAATGGGATATTGTAGGACGCCTTTCTTGGCCATACTCCTCAGGCGAATTACCCCGGTAGTGGTTTCCTCCGTTCCTCCTATAATTTCACTGACCAAATTCTTTCTTTCTGAATGAATAGTAGAAACCAGGTCCGCTCCATCATCCATAGTAATATGAGGGTTAATATCCAGAACACTGTGAATGTGAGAATAATAAGTTTCCCTACTCTCACTTCTAATAGCAAAAACTTCGATTTCATAGTCCTTCACTAAAGAAGCAGCCACCTCATCCTGGGTAGATAAAGGATTGGAAGCACAAAGACGAACCGTTGCTCCACCCGCTTTTAGGGTTCTGGCTAGATTGGCTGTTTCGGAAGTTACATGCAGACAAGCAGCTATTTTTATTCCCTTCAGGGGCTGTTCCTCGCTAAATCTATTCCTGATTAAACCCAGAACAGGCATCATTGAATCTGCCCATTGAATACGACTCTTTCCTTTTTGAGCTAATCCTGCATCTTTAATATCATTTGCCATCTTTAACTGTCTCCTTTCCTCCATC
>CAZQMG010000260.1:0-1820 GCA_964594375.1 uncultured Clostridia bacterium
TCTCAGGTCTATAATTGCAGCATCAAAATCATTATTTCTGATCTGCTTAAGGCCATCTTCAAGATTGCTGCTGGCTTTACTCTCAATTCTTATGTCTGATCTTGAGTTAAATTCTTCTAATGCATCCTTATAGAGTTTTATCTGTATTTCATCATCTTCAACAATAAGTAGATTTAACATCCTGTCTCCTCTCCTTCTGTCATTCTTCTGATGGAAGCTCAATTCTAAAGTATGCACCTTCAGGATCATAAAGCGCCCTAAGAATACCTTTATTTCTCTCTATTGTCTCACCTGCAATGGCAAGTCCCAGTCCAGTACCTCCGGGTTTGGTGGAAAAACCAGGTTCAAAAATGAGACTATCTTCAATATATTTCTTCGCAATACCAGGGCCATTATCCCTATAATCAATTATCACTGATTTGCCTTCATACTGTGAAGAAATTACAATTTGTTTTTGGTTTTTGTTTTCTAACATTGGCAACCAGTACAAACTGTTATCAATAAGGTTTGTCAGAGTGATATAAAAATCCTGTTCCCATCCCCAGAAAGTCACTTTTGCATCGACCTCGTTGCTAAATTTTATCTTTTTTTCCAGAAATTCACTTTCAAACAGTTCTTCTGCCCGTTTTATGACATGATAGATATTTATATTTTTCCTCTTTCCCCGCTTTTTGACAGCCAGAGGATCAAGGCGATCAAACAGATCTATTAAAAGGAGAGACTCTTTCTTTGTATCCTCAAGCCGATCAATTATTTTTTCAAGGAGATAAGTATTATATTCTTCCTGTAGCTCCTTTATCCACCTTGCGATTCGAGGTGATTGTTCTTTTAGATATTTTAAAGGCTTACGGCCCTCATGCATAATAACCATAATTATTTTACCAAGTGTCACCTGACCCTGATACATGGCTACCGTGTCCTTGATCTGCTCAAGGATACCAGATTTCCGTTTTTCGGTTTTTGCGATGATATCTTCTATTGTTGTTAATGTTGGGGATGGTACATTAGATTTTTTTAGCTCCCTTTTAATAGAATTCTTAAGAGTATCAAAATCAAATAGAGCATTAAGTTCCTGCTCTATTTTTATAGTTTTTCTACCACGACCGGTTTTTTTTCTGAAATCAAATCTTCGCTCCTCGAGTTGTGCAAGGCATTTTTTAGCTATCTCTACCAATCCTGTATAATAGCTATTTTCTTTTAATCCATCCCTGGCGCTTTTTTCTTCAAGATGCGATATCTCTTCATCAGCAATTGTTATGAAGCCAGCAATCTGGTCACTACCGATTCTCAGGGATGGATTCTGTACTCTTTCCTTATCGAGCAGTAACCAGTCGTAGCCAGGTTCGCCATGGGGTCTGATACGAAAACCGTTTCGATAAACACTCACTCCACAGAGTTCATTAAGAAGCTGCCTGGTTTCGCTTTTACCGAGATATTTTCCGGTATCCGGATCTCTTAATCCTCTATTTATCAGATTTTCTATTGCATCAACTTCACGGTCAAAAACCCTGAAATCCAGGTTAAAGGGTCCACATAGTTTCCCATTCTCAGGAGTAATATGAATATTAATTTCTTTGACCGGAATGTTTTTTTCAACCTGATTTTCATAGACCATAGAGACATTCCCCTTCTCATCTATTTTACCGGATAATCTGTAATCAAACAGCTCTAACAAAGGGAAAGGCTCTATTTTCTTTTGGATATTATCGTAATTTTCAATGCCTGTGTTGATGAATGCTATTTCAATATGAAAATCCTCTTTTTCCATAATCGGTGATACAAGCTTTCTTAATTCTTTTGTCAGAAGTTCCATCTCCTTC
>CAZQMG010000261.1:0-1801 GCA_964594375.1 uncultured Clostridia bacterium
CTTTTCTAAATCGTATTGTTTAGAATTTTGGTCATTAGATATTGTCTAGGATTTAGAATTTTGAATTTAGGATTTATTCATAGAAGAGAAACTTTTTCCCTTCTTATATTTTGACTAAACGCTATACGCTGTTTTCTACTATACATCAAATATTACCTGTGCTTCCCATCCCTGGCTAGTTTTCTTAACTTCAAGGCCGTGATAGGTGACTGCCTTTATTTCTGTTTTTAAGGCATGGCGAGACAAATCCAGTTTTTCTCCTCCCACCTTTGCCTTAAGGTCTTTTTTGCTAATTTCCTCTATATTGAACTCCCTCAGAAGATATCCCTCACCATTAAATTTGTAAAGGAGATTTCGCAGCCAATCCGCCAATAACTCGTCTGTCCTCTTTCCTTCAATTTCTACCCCTAGAGACTCTTTCACCTTTACCTTATCCAGTTCCGTTAAAATATCAAACATACTGTAAGCAGCATTTTCGAACAAGCTCTCCAGGGATTCTCCCCATACTTTAATTCCCACATCAGCCGTATGGTTGATAAATTTATATTTCTTCTTCATCATCCGGATAGTATCATTTTCCTATGCCTAAGTCAATATCTTGGAGTAAGTATATAAGGCTGGACAAGATGGATTAAAGTTGTAGTATTTCTAATATGAGGTGAAAGATGAATGAGAGCTATTTTGAAAAAGGAGATATTTATCTGGATATGTATGATGCTTATGGAAGAAATCCCATCGTTTTTGAGAGCGCTATCGAGAACTATAAGAAAGGTTTACAGTTTGCTCCCAATAATACTCTTTATCACTATCGCCTTGGCTACGCCTATCACTTGATGAGGAGGTTAGCGGAAGCAAGTAATGAATATAAAGCGGTGTTGAAATTAGACCCTCCCCGCCTTGTATTAGAGGATGATCTAAAACTGGCAAATAAGTATGCTCCAAGGCTCTTTGTAAACCCAGAGGAGTTTTTTGACCTCAAGGATCTGGCAGCAGTAATCCATCCGAAAAGACCAATTATTGCTTATAACCTTTTCTGGGAAGATGATATTGACCATCCAGGAGATAATGATCCTTCGGACCATGAAGTGGTATGGATAGAATTTGACCGAAACAATGGAAAAGTAACCGGAGTATATACATATTTTCATAGGGCTATCTTTTCTACAGGAGAGGCGGTTAAGGATGCCAACTTGCATCATCAAAGAGCAAGAATAAGCGTTCAATGGGGTGGACATGGATCTTTACCCCTGGGATGGGAGACGCTAAGGCCGGAAGCTGTGTATGAAAAAATTGATCAAAGACTTAAAGTAAGAAATATGCCTGAAAGATACCAAAAATTAAGTAAAAGCATTAGAAATCCAGGCCATCCCCTTGCCAGAAATTGGCCTAAGAGATTTGAAGGAACCTATAAAGATTTTATTAATTTTTCCCAATGTATAGATTCACGTAGACTTTTAAAAAAGAAAAAAATGGTAATTATCAGTAGATGGCCTAATGCTGTAATTAACCAATATTTTCTTGCTTATAATTATTTTCCCAAAAGGCAGTGGCCAAACAGTTCATCGAAAAAAACAACGATAAGATGGTAATTGGTGAGTGGTTAATTGGTAAGTGGTGAATCCGTTGCTAGTCGCTTGTTGCTCGAGAGAAAGAGAGAAGGGTCTGAGTTCTACGCGCTCAATACTCATTCCCTTCTCCCCCGTGGGGAGAGGGAAGGGGTGAGGGGAAACGAGTGTCCAGTATAGTGTAAAGCTAAAAACTAAAAGCGAAAAACCATAATTCAAAATTTAAAACTTATTTT
>CAZQMG010000262.1:0-1785 GCA_964594375.1 uncultured Clostridia bacterium
ATAGAAAAAGAAAGCGTAGAACGTAAAGCGAAAAGCGCAAAACCATAACGTAAAACTAAAAATGTAAGACTAAAACTTAAAATCTAAGACCAATTAAAAAGAAAGAAGAATAAGTTTTAAATTTTGAATTATGGCTTTTCGCTTTTAGTTTTTAGCTTTACGCTATACGCTATACCATATACGATATACGACATACGAGATTGTCCTGAGGTATTGTGAGGTTAGAGTGGCTTCTCCCAGAAAAAAATCTAAGAAGAAAAGGAAAACAAGGCGCTTTTTGATTTATGCCCTGATAGTGATAGTTGTTTTTATTGCTGGCATGATGTTTGCTCCACTGCTTCAAGAGAAAGCCTATCAACTCAAGGAGTGGTTTGCCAAGCCTCCACCTCCCGATATGAAGAGAGTCAAGCTCTATTTTTCTGAGTCAAAAAGTAAATATCTTGTTTATGAAGAAAGAAAGATAGTAGCCTCGCTTGAGATAATAGAGGAAGTAAAATCGATATTAGAAGAGCTAATTAAAGGACCCCATGATTCCTCTCTTAGTGCTACCCTTCCTCCTGAAACAGAAATAAGGGCTGCTTACATAAGAGATAACTGTTTATATATAGATTTTTCCTCCTCTTTAAGAGATAATCATCCAGGTGGGTCTACGGGAGAATTGCTCACTGTCTATTCTATAGTTAATACTCTTCTTGATAATTTTCCTTCCCAGTCTTATGTGCAGATTTTAATAGAGGGTATGCCTGAAGAAACCCTGGCTGGACATATTGATATAAGAAATCCTCTAGGCAAGGATCCTGATATGGTGAAAAATCCTTAGGAAATCTAAGTTATTACAGGCTATGTTAAAAGATAAAGATTTTGTTTTCATTTGTTTCTGTAGTATTTTCATCGGGTCCTTAGTAATCTCAGGGGTTTTAGCCAGTAAAATCATAGCTCTGGGAGAAATATATGTTCCTGCTGGAGTGCTTGCCTATGCTGTGACTTTTACCATGACTGACACTATTGGAGAAGTATGGGGGAAGAAGTATGCTCAGCAGGTTGTTATAGCTGGCTTATTGACATTGATAGTGGTACTCTTGCTCATTTATCTAGCTGTCATTCTACCAGCCGCTCCCTTTTGGGAAGAGGAAGAAGCTTTCCAGCGTATTTTAGGTATGAAACAGGGAGCTCTCAGGATAATTGTAGCCAGTATAGTAGCTTATTCTATCAGTCAGTATCATGATGTATGGGCTTTTCATTTCTGGAGGAAAATCACCCATGAGCGTCATCTCTGGTTACGTAACAATGCTTCTACTCTTGTCTCCCAGGCGATAGATACTTCTTTGTTTATTACGCTTGCCTTTTACGGAGTGGTTCCCATCCTTCCTTTAGTTCTCGGTCAGTATCTCATAAAGGTTTGTGTGGCTCTCCTTGATACACCTATAGTCTATCTTCTGGTTCATTTCGTAAGGAAGAAATAGTCTTGGAATTTGTATATCTGCCGAAGGACATTCCTCAAAAGAGAGCGTATAGCGTTTAGCGGATAGCGTATAGTGAAAATGCAAAACCATGGCAGATAAGTTCATTGTTCATCGATAAAAAACAATAAGATGGTAAGTGGTGAGTGGTTAATTGGTGAGTGGCGCCCTCTCCCCTGGGGGGAGAGGGATATGGTGAGGGGAATTAACCATTTAACCGATTAACAAATTAACCAACAACAGTGACGGAAGAAATTGTCCTTCGGCGTCTTCTTGACAAAGCCCCTTTTTTTTCCTAGAATTTGACGATTAGAATTCTTTACAA
>CAZQMG010000263.1:0-1758 GCA_964594375.1 uncultured Clostridia bacterium
CTAATTAATATGGATTGCGAAGGAAGTG
The DNA here is from genome assembly GCA_964594375.1 of uncultured Clostridia bacterium. GTDB lineage: Bacteria > Aerophobota > Aerophobia > Aerophobales > AE-B3A > AE-B3A. The sequence goes on from CAZQMG010000263.1 coordinate 29, forward strand.
AACTGTTAGTTCTTAAAGGAGCAGAGAAAACGCTTAAAGAGAATAAAGTCAAGATATTCTTTGAGATTCATCACGACTACCTCAGCCATTTTGGTCAATCCGCTCAGGATATTGTGAACTATCTCAAGAAATTAGGATTTCAAGTCTATAGTGTTTCCTTAAATGACCTGAGCTTAGGAAAAGAATTCTATAAATGCGAATATATGTATGCTCACAACTAATTGATAATAATGGGAGAATTGGCAAATTAATCTTTGCTTGTCAGCAAATTTTAATAAACACTGTAAGGTTTTAAGGAGGATTAGAGATGACTCCAAGAGAAAGAGTTATCACAGCTTTAGAACATAAGGGAGGAGACAGAGTTCCCGTTGATTTGGGTGCTATGTTGTCTACAGGCATTATGGGCATAGCATACAATAAACTAAAGAATTACCTGGGGGTAAACAGTGGCAGAACGCGTATGTATGATTTAGGGCAGCAACTTGCAGAGCCGGAGATTGAAATTTTGGAAGAGATAGGAGCAGATGTTTTACCACTGTTCATATCAGAGCCTAAAATATGGAAGCCGAGTAAATTACCAGATGGTTCACTATGCGAGGTACCAGAGTCATTTAATCCTGAAGTTCTACCTGATGGATCAAAAGTTTTACGCGATGATGTAGGACATATAATAGCAAAAATGCCAAAGAATGGATATTATTTCGATAGTGTGTATCATCCATTGGAAAGTATCAACACGATTGAAGAATTGGAAAAACATAACTTCTATTTGCCTATCGACAAAGATACGTTAAATAATTTACACAAGCGGACAAAGAATTTATATGAAAACACAGATTACGCTCTGATGCTCAACGGTGCTGGTGGAATCTACGAATGGGCACAGGGTTTAAGAGGTTGGGGTCAATTTATGATGGATTTAGCTGGAAATCCAGAATTTGCTGGTGCCCTGCTGGATAAACTCGTAGAGGCAAATATTCAGCGACTAGAGCAAGTCCTTCCTGTGGTGAAAGGATATGTACAGATTGTCCAAACAGGGGATGACTTAGGAATACAGGCTGGTCCACAACTATCACCGAAACTATATAAAGAAGTGGTAAAACCAAGGCATAAGCGGCTTTATCAGTATCTCAGAGAACATACCGACGCGTACATCTTTATCCACACCTGTGGCTCGGTGTATGAGTTTATTCCCGATTTCATCGAGATGGGTATAGATATTCTCAATCCTGTCCAGGTAAGTGCAAAAGATATGGATACTAAGAAACTAAAAGATGAATTTGGAAAAGAGGTAACTTTCTGGGGAGGTGGATGCGATACTCAAAAAGTTTTACCTTTTGGCACTCCATCTGAGGTGAAAGAAGAAGTAAGGAAACGAATTAATGACCTTGCGCCAGATGGTGGATTTGTATTCACGCAAGTACACAATATCCAAGCTGGCATACCGCCAGAAAATATTATGGCTATGTACGAAGCTGTGAAAAGTTTTGGAAAATATTCAGGATGATACCATAAACAAATTCTTTCTTGCGCGCCGAGGCAGTGGGAACATAGATTGTCTCAAAATTCAAGATAAAACATCACGAATCCCTTCGGGATTTCTTTGGAGAAATGATATGGCAAAAGATCTGATTGACAAAAAAACAAAACAAGTTTTAGCAGAAAAACTTCAACAGGAACTTCAAGATGAGGTAAACCTGTCTATTTTTGTGGGGCAGGAGAATAAGGAA
>CAZQMG010000264.1:0-1743 GCA_964594375.1 uncultured Clostridia bacterium
GGCTGTTTTCACAATGTGTTTGAATCGTTCCTCTGAGTGTTTTCTTTGCAGCCTACGACTGAGACCACATTTTTTCAGGACGGTCTCGAAAGAAATAACCCTATTTGCCATACCTAAAAGAACTACCGCTATAATTGCAGCATAATCAAAGGTACAAAATATCAACTCAGGTATTCTTTCAAGAATAACGAGAGACTCTGTCTCTCCTGGATCTAGTTTTGGCCCAAGCACTGCATCAAATCTTTTCTTCAAAATCCTTTGTTCCTCTAATGTAGCAGATAACTCAGTTATTTTTTTGGCCCGGTGTTGAGACATGAGATTGATGTTTCTCCGTCTGCCGTTGTTGTCTATGTAATACTTAACTTCGGTTCTTAATACAACGGCTCCAATATGGACTCTGTTTTGTGCAAGAAGTTTGTCCCACATACCCAGCCTATGAGGATCAATGACAACATCAGCATCAAGAAGTAGTGAGTTCAATTTCATAATCCGCGTTCTCGTCCAGTCCATACTCCGTGAGGAGCTGAGGTATCTCTTGCCGATCTATTTCCATATAATCGGCAAATTGTCCTCGCGAAACTTTGCCCGTCTGCATACATTTAAAAGCCATATTGACATAGCGGCTTGAAAATTTAGGCGTATCTTTCCATCCACCAGATTTCTCCTGCCAGTACAGCTTCTTTAAGGCGGGGTCGTTTAGCACCCTTTCGACTTCTTCTCTCTTCACCATACCCAAACTTGCCAATCTCCATAGAAAGGCATCTACAGAGACCTCGAACTCCCGGGCTGATTCTACACAATCAAAATAGGACACTTTTCCATTCTTGATTCGCTCTTTAAATCCCTCCAATACTTCCTCTTGGGGTAAAAGTAATGTTGCAGCAAATGCATCAGCCCACACTTCTACTTTGCTCTTTCCCCTTTTTGGTGAATCGAATATTTCCTTAGGATCAAAAATACCCCAGGTGACAATATGAAAAAACTCATGCGCAAGATCAAAGTTCCTGCGCCAGGGAGCATCGTCTGCATTAATTAAGATAGAAGGACCGAAGTTACCAACGGTTGATCCACCAGATCCTTCTTTTCCCATGCTTAAGAATAGAATCTTTACTCCAAAACTTTCATCAAGTATTCTATAAATACAGCATGCAGGACGGCTCCCAAAGCCTAACATATCATGATAATTATGAGCCAGACGATCAACAAAACTGAGGGTAACAAAATCTTCTCTCTTACATTGAATCGGCTTAAACTTTTTGGAAATGTTTGTTCCCAAAAGCTCTTCTATTTGCCTATAGTTCTCACAATATTTGAGAAATCTTCTTTCGTATATATTGATTTTGAGAGAGGATAATCTCTTTCGCCATAAAACAGAAGATGCTTCGACAATCCTCCCATCTTCCAGGAAATAGTCAATATCTCTGTAATAGATCCGGGCCAGTTTAACCAGTTCCCATACTTTTATTTCTCTTTTTCCTGCCTCAATGTTTATCAGAGTCTGGTAATTTGCGAACCCCACTTCTGTTGCAACTTCCTTTAATGTTAACCCCAACGATTCCCTGGCTTTTTTTAATTTCTCACCAACGGAACCCCGGATACCTTTATTCATTCTCTCCTCCTCAAGAATAGTCTAATTTAATTATAAATTATTTTTACTTTTTGTCAAGTAATCAACGGGATGAAGTAAGATAATTTTATATAGGTCTCTCTTTTCCTGCTTTTACATAGCATCCCGAAGATTTG
>CAZQMG010000265.1:0-1736 GCA_964594375.1 uncultured Clostridia bacterium
CAACAGCTTCTCTGAAATCTATAATCATATCTTCAACGCTCCAATCCGACCATATCCCTTCTACCTTACATCCTAAATCATGTGCTGCTTGCAGTGCTCCATTGTAAACAACAACAGCAAAAGAAGATCCCGGTGGTCCTCCGCACAGGAAGCGTATAGTCATCCCCTCACCTATTTTTACAGGTTCAAAACCATAACTTGTGGCAGCAAAGGCGAAACTGAGACAAAGTGCCACAAGCATACTAACTACAATAATTCTCTTTATCATTTTCTTCTCCTAAATTTTTATTTATTGGATTAGCCTGCTTCCTTTTTCAGCTCCTTTCCGGCCTTATTTTATGGTAACGATGCTCCTGCTTCATAACAAGAGATGTTTTCCTGTTTGGCGTTGATTTTTTGGGCAAGTTGAGTTTGGCTTAGATCAAGTTTTATGCAGGCTAGTTTTATCTTTTTGCCTGGTTTCCTTGGATCCAATGTGTATCCGTAAAAATAGTATACACTAAATTGGCAATAAGACAAGGTTTTTTGAGGGAAGACTAAAGGAATAGCAAATTGTCAAGGATGGAAAATTGGGGATAAATTTAATGCGTAAAAATCGGGGATTGAAGCTTGAGGACACTATTCCTGATGATACCTTTCTGGTAGGGAGCAGCATAGCTTGGGAATCAGATGGAGTGATTTAGGTCTTTTTTTCTGGTGAGACCAGGATGCGTATAGGATTACCGATTTTCTTTCTGAAACGCTCAAAGGCTTCATTAATTCTATCCAAAGAAGTCTTCTCACTCACAGCCGCAGAAATGTCCAGCCGGCCCTGCCAGATCAAGTTAACAATTTGGCCTAGTTCAGCAGTTGAATAAGCATAGGAACCGATTAGTTCAAACTCACTTCTGACAAATATGGTGGATGGGACTAGCTTAATCTCTTCGGGACCTAGACCCAGCACCACGGCTCTTCCTCCCATTCGCAGGCTTTTGACACTATTAGCTACTGCTTCTTTTGCTCCCACGCACTCTACTGCCAGGTCTACTCCTCCTGGGGTTATCTGTCTAATCCTTTTTACCGGATCCTCTTGAGCTGCATTGATTACCCTATCAGCTCCGAATACCTTTGCTCTTTCCAGCACCTCCTCTCTAATGTCTATAGCTATCACTTTTGCTGCTCCGCACAATTTGGCCAGACAAATAGCAAAAACTCCTATTCCTCCAGCGCCATAGACAGCCACTGTCTCTCCAATAGTTAATTTGGCCCGGCGGGTAAGGGCGTGAAAAGGCGAACCAACTGGTTCGATCAATGCTCCCTCTTCAAAAGAAACCGCGGGGGGAAGCCTGACTAATTTGTCTGCCTTTGCTTTTACGAACTGGGCAAACCCTCCCTCAGCATGGATTCCAATAAATTTTCTATTCTCACAGATGTAATCTTTTCCATTTAAGCAATTATTACAGAAACCACAATTGAGCACACCACTAAGGGTAACTCGATCTCCCACATTCCACTTCTTTATCTCCTTACTTACTGCTGCTACCTCACCGGAGATTTCATGACCCAGAGTGATAGGAAGATAGGCAGTGCTGGTAATACCCGCAACTCTCTGTAGATCTGAACCACAGATTCCACAGAATTTAACCTGCACCAATACTTCACCTAAATCTAGGTGAGGAACAGGAACTTCTTCAATATGAAAAGGCTCACCCACTTTGTGCAGCCTGGCTGCTTTCATCATCCTTTTTTTCATTTAA
>CAZQMG010000266.1:0-1736 GCA_964594375.1 uncultured Clostridia bacterium
TTATCTTTAATTGAGATATGGCCATCTTAACCCCTCGTCATCTTTCCCCTTGTAAAACATATGATGAAATGAGAACTATTAATAAATTGTTACAGTTCAGATTTCCTAAAACTTTCTTTTTTCGTCATTGTGAGCCTGCCTTGAGATTGCTGCGGGATTGCTTCGTCGCTTCGCTCCTCATAATGACGGATTCCACCTTTCCTAGGGAAATCGTTCCTATTGTTTATTGTCTATTGTTTATTATTATATACAAATTTTTTTAAATGTCAACCCCCCAAATCAAATTTCTTACGGAGAATGATGGCTTGACAATAGGGCATGTTTTGCTATCTTACAGTTATCTAAAGGATTAAACCTAAGAGCAACCATGTCTAAAGCACATATCTATACAGTTAGTGAGATTACCAGGTATATAAAAAGTTTAATAGAGAAAGACGTTGCTCTGCAGAATATCTGGGTTAAGGGTGAAATCTCTAATTTTAAGTCTCCTTCCCGGCACCTCTATTTTGCTCTCAAAGATGAGGAAGCGCTTATTTCCTGTATTATGTTTCAAGATAGAGTGAATAGTCTAAAGTTCACTTTAGAAAATGGACTGGAAGTCATGGCCCGTGGAAGTATTGGAGTTTATAAACCCCAGGGAAGATACCAATTTTACGTAGAGGAGATACTCCCTGTAGGAAAAGGTGCTCTTTACCTGAAATTCGAGCAGTTAAAAGAAGAACTCAAGCAAAAAGGCTATTTTGAACCAGCACACAAGATTCCCCTTCCTTACCTTCCTCAGAGAATCGGAGTAGTGACTTCTTCTAAAGGAGCGGCAATCCGGGATATACTTTCTGTTTTAGAGAGACGTTTTTCTAATATCGAAATCATCCTTGCTCCTTGCCGAGTCCAGGGAGATGAAGCAGCCGAAGAAATTGCTCAAGCCATAAGAGATTTAGATGAGTACGGCAAAGTGGACGTAATAATTACAGGCAGAGGGGGAGGCTCTTTTGAAGACCTATTTGCCTTCAACGAACGAATCGTTGCAGAGGCTATATACGACTCTCGTATTCCAGTTATTTCGGCCGTAGGACATGAAATTGATTTTACCATCTCCGATTTTGTTGCTGATGAAAGAGCTCCTACTCCTTCGGCAGCGGCAGAACTCGTTATTCCTGGAAAGAAAGACCTCCTTGAGCTTCTGGAAAACGCAAAGAAAAGAACTCTTCAATTAATAAATAATTATCTGGAGATTTCTCACTCAAATCTGGAGAGAATAAGGAATTCTTTTCCTTTTAAACAACCCTACAGACCAATTGAGGACCTCAAACAAGGGATTGATGAGTTAGAAAGAAGAATGATCTCCTATCTTGTTCAGAAAGGTAAATTGGAAAGAAACCGATTCTTAAACTTAAGTCTTAATTTCGAACGCACCTCTCCCGGGAGAAAATTAGAACTAACGAAAGAAGAATTGAAAAGAAATATAGAAAAACTAGTTACTCTGGGACAAGCTAAACGGGAAAAGGAAAGAGAAAAGCTGTTCCTCTGGAAGAATAGGTTAGAAGACCTCTCTCCTTTGTCTGTTCTCAAAAGAGGTTACAGTATCTGTTTTAGTCATCCTGGAGGAGAGACAATCACTGAGTATAAGCAGGTAAAAGAGAAAGAGAAGATAAGGGTAAAATTACATAAAGGTGAAATTTATTCGGAGATTTATCAGATTGAAAAAAATTAATGAGGCAAAAGGGGACGGTTCTATT
>CAZQMG010000267.1:0-1724 GCA_964594375.1 uncultured Clostridia bacterium
TGGTGCCGGAGGCCGGACTTGAACCGGCACGGATAAAAATATCCAGTGGATTTTAAGTCCACTGCGTCTACCATTCCGCCACTCCGGCTTTCCGTTATACTCAGCCATTTACCTATAAAAGAGAGCAAGGTATTTATAGCATAGTTCCGTTATTTTGTCAAATTCTTTTTCCTCTTTTCCGACGCCATTTTTGCTCTCTTCTGTTACTATTTTTCCTCTGGTAAAATCTTGTATATTACTTCTCCTTTTTTGGCCAGGCCTAGTTTTTCTCGCGCTAATTTCTCCAGGTAAAAGGAATTTGCCAGGTTATCTATCTGGTCTTTTAATTCTCTATTTTCTAATTCCATCTGGGTCAATTTTTCTTCTGTCTTCTTCAACTTTTTCTGAGCCTGATGGATTGAATAATAGCTCTTTATTCCCCAGATAAAGAGAAATAGAGATTCAGCGATGAGTAGAATAAGGAATAATCTATTTGCTTTGTTTTTTTTCTTCATCATAATTTCTTTCAACAATAGATACAATTCAAATAAAAGTAAAGGAGCTTATCTCCCAGAAAGAGGGAAATCAAAGCTGCTCCTATCAGAAAAGGAGCAAAGGGAATTTTATCTTTCCTTTTTTTGAGATGAGTCAATAAAAGAATAATAACTATTACTGCCCCTAAGAGAAAAGAGATGAAGAAAGAAATTAATCCTATCTTCCACCCTAAAAATGCTCCTATGCCAGCAGCCAGTTTAATATCACCCATTCCCATAGCCTCTTCTTTTAAAAAGAAAGAGCCTAAAAGGCGAATAGACAAAAACAATCCCCCTCCTATCACTGCTCCTATTAAATTAGGCAAAAGAGAGCCAGTCAGACCACTGAATATAAGACCGGCTGCTATGATTATGTAGGATAGAGAATTAGGAATAATCTGATTTTCTAAGTCTATGAAAAAAATGGGAAGCAGAAGTGAGATAAAGATAAGGTGTTTTAAAAATAAGAGGAAAGATGAAAAGCTAAGACTGATTGGATGGTGAAGGAAAGATAGAAGAAAGAGAATTCCTGTAAGAATCTCAACTAAGGGATATCGGGCCGATATAGAAGTATGGCAGTTTCGGCATTTTCCCCGAAGCAAAAAATAACTCAATAGGGGGATATTATCATACCATTTGAGCGAGTTCTGACAATTGGGACAATGAGAGGAAGGGTGAAGAATAGACTGGTTGCGGGGCAGGCGATGAATACAGACATTTAGAAAAGAGCCAACACATAATCCGATTATAAATATGAAAAGATGAATCAATTTTTGCCTCGCCAGTAGTGGATAATTACCATTTTTCAGCGGGAAAGTCAAGAAGAACCTCAGGACAATTTCTTCCGTCGCTGTATAGTAGCTTCTTATTTTTTCTACTCAGCTTCTCGTTTCGGGAAAAATATAAACTCGTTGCTTTGCTCCTCAAACAGTATATTTTTCTTTATCCTCAACTCGAAGCTTCGTTAAGGTTGCTCCTATAAGGCTTCTTCAGAAAATGTCCTTCGGTAGATGCGTAAGGAAGAAAAGCCTCAGGGCAATTTCTCGTATGTCGTATATCGTAAGAAGCTCTGAAGCACAGAACACAATACCATCCACGCATGACAGAGCTGGTGAATCGTATTTCGTGAATGGTTAATTAAATAGTATAGGAATTTCCTTTTTCCCCTCACCTCAATCCTCTCCCCATGGGGGAGAGGGAAGGGAGAGGGGG
>CAZQMG010000268.1:0-1696 GCA_964594375.1 uncultured Clostridia bacterium
AGAATGTTATCGGTTGGCAAATTGATAACGAGTTTGGAGGGGATGGAGAAAAAGGGTTATGTTATTGTGAGGAATGCACTAAAAATTTCAGACAATGGCTACAGGATAAGTACAAAACTCTTCAAAAATTAAATCAAGAATGGGGAACAGTCTTCTGGAGTCAGACTTATACAGAATGGAAACAAATACCCCTTCCTCGGCAATTAGAAACCGCTCATAATCCAAGTTTGCTTTTAGATTACCGACGATTTATTTCTGATTCTTATATTAGCTATCAAAAATTGCAGATAGATATTCTCAGAAAAATCTGTCCTCACAAATTCATCACCCACAATTTTATGGGGCTCTTTAATGCAATAGATTATTATAAACTGGCCGAGCCCTTGGATTTTATCGCCTGGGATAACTACCCCAATTTAAGATTTATCGGTGAGAATAAGAGTGCGGTCAAAGTTTCCTTATCGCACGATATTATGCGGGGATTGAAAGAGAAGAATTTCTGGGTTATGGAGCAGCAAAGCGGTCCCACTGGATGGCAATGTGTAGACCCAAATCCTTATCCAGGAGAGATAAGACTGTGGACCTATCAAGCTATTGCTCACGGAGCAGAAGGAATACTTTATTTCCGTTGGAGAACGTCCCGATTTGGAACTGAACAGTTCTGGGCCGGCATTTTAGATCAATGCGGAACTGCAACAAGAAGGTATGAGGAGGTGAAAAAGATAGGTCAGGAATTAAAGCGCATTAAAGATAAGCTAATAGGATTGGAATTTCCTAAAGAAGTAGCTATGCTTACCTCTTACGATGAGCAGTGGGCTTTTGATATTCAGCCTAATAACCCTAAGTTTAATTATCAGGAACACTTTGCCTCTTATTACCAGATACTGAATACCCTCAATATCCCTGTGGATGTCGTCTCTATCCAAACAGATATTTCAAAGTATAAACTTGTCTTAGCTCCTGCTCTATTTTTAATTAATGATGAGCTGGTAGATAACCTAAAGGAATTTGTGAAAAAAGGTGGAACATTAATTATTACCTTTCGCTCGGGAATAAAGAACTGGAACAATATAGCGTTTGATGAACCTCTGCCGGCTAAGCTTAATGACCTGCTGGGAATAGAAGTAGTTGAATATGATTCGCTATCCTCTGTGCAGAAATGTAAATTGAAGCTTATTCATCCTGAAATCGAACCTTTACAAGGAGAATGCGATACTTGGTGTGACATAATAAAATGCCGGGGAGCAGAAATTATAGGAAGATATACTCAGTCCTACTATAAGGATGAGGCCTGCCTCACCATTAACCGGTTTGGACAAGGATATGCTATTTACATAGGTACTAATCCCTCTCCAGAAATTAAAGGAAGTATATTGAGATGGGCTATAGAAAAATCAAGAGTAAAGTCCTCCTTTCAGGCAGATCCTGCGAATATAGAGGTAATACTTCGTAGAAAGGAAGGTAAGGATTATTTGTTTTTCCTTAATCATTCTGACAAGTATCATCAGGTAAAACTGGATCGGATCTACCAAGAACTGTTAGAGAAGAGAGAATACTTCAAAGATTCGCTCATGACTATAGAGCCTAGAGGGGTGCGAATCCTTTGCAGAACTTAAATATGTAGGTTAGCTAATTATTTTTTGATTTTATTAACCCGTGTTCCACATTTTCTCGTGTAAGTCTTGCCTCCCTCCCT
>CAZQMG010000269.1:0-1696 GCA_964594375.1 uncultured Clostridia bacterium
TCACTTTCTCCTTTTATTTAATAATCCTACTGTCAACCGTCTTTATTTCCACTAAGAACCACCTCATCTTTATAGAAAAAGTGTTCAGAGTTAACTGAATCCAAAATCACTATAAGTCTTTCTCTTTCTGAAGAATAACGAGGCATTTCGTATCGAACAAACGTTCCTTCGTGTCCTTCAAATGGATTGTCTTTATGTATCATCTTTACTCTGTCACCAATCTTAAACATAATTATTTCTCCTTTCATCCCATCCATTTTCCCTCTTTCTTATCTAAATATTCTTTAATAGCTTGTTGAATAATATCCTCAATTTCGCCGTGATAATTCAAATCCTCTTTCCAATATTTCTCCAATCTCTCCCAGACATTCATATTTATATAAAGATTTTTAAGCTCTACTTCATCTTCACTCATTGCTCCCCCCTTTTTCATAAGTTCTCATTACCTTTATCATTCCATCTTCGTTTATTCTTGTCAGGAATTCTCCTAGCTTATCAAGAGAAATCTTCCCCCTATCGCACTCAAGCCAACCTTCATCAACTTCGTAAGTGAATGATATATTTTGCTCTTTCAGAAAATCTAGAAAACTTTCCACTAACATCAACATTTACTTTTCCTCCAATAATCTTATCCAGTATCATCAATGTTATTAACAGTAACTGAATATTTTGCCTTCCTCATTGTTTCCTCAATATACATCCAGATTCTAGCTGTCAGCTCGCTTATCTCCATCAAAGGTCTTACATAACCTGTCTCCTGCGTCCCCTTTACGTAATCCGTAATTATTTTTTCTATTTTTGACCGTTCTATCTTTATATTTGACATTACACCCTCCAATATTGCCTAATTATCATCTGCAATCTAGCCGCAAATTCCTTTAGTTTTTCGTATTGCGTAGGCTCAAATTCCCTCCAGTATTCTAGATACTTATTCTGCTCTGCTAGAAATTCCTGCCCAGCTAATACTTTAAGATATGACTTTTGAGAAAGAGCTTTTGGCCTCTCGGATAAATCATAGAATCCTTTTGGCATTATATTACCTCTTTATCGGATATATTCTAAAAAAATAATGTCCGCCCCTAGTTGACTTCTGCCAGAACATTGGCCAAAATAGAAGGTTATTTTTTAGGGCACCGATAACATCCTCATTGCCCGACCAGCCGCCAGTGTGATACTCAAAATGAAGGATTCTCTTGCCCTTAATGGAAATTGCCCAGTCAGACCAGTTAGTATTCTCCTCGACCAAATCCAAAAGACCCTGAACGCTCTGCGCGAGAATGTCCCACTTTTCGATTGCTTTTAGGGATGCCTTGTCTGGGTAGTTATTTTCGTCTAGCATTTTATCTCCAATGATTTCAAATATCCCTCTAAGTGTGGCTTAAACCAGTCAGAGACTGGTAGTATCTGTTCCCAGAACATCTGATCCATCTTTACCCTGCCTTGAACCTCCAAATGGCACCGCTGACAGGAGCAGAAAAGATTCCACTCCTCGCAGTTGGCCTTATTGCCATCCAGATGATGAACTGTAAGGCAATAGCCTTTCCCTGGATTATGTATGTGTTCGCACCTCTCGCAACGCCAGTCGTTCTTGTCCTTTATCCTTTTCGCTATCTCAGGCCAATTTGAAGGATAATCATTCATTTACGTCACCTCTTCGTCAGGTCAAATGGAACAAACCAGCATATTGCGTTTATCA
>CAZQMG010000270.1:0-1662 GCA_964594375.1 uncultured Clostridia bacterium
CATCCGGGTTCACCCTTTAACTTCTTCAAAAATTCTGGAACCTCCCCTCCGGCATCCGCAATTGCCATATTTTTCATCTGTTGACAGATATGAGGATACTCTTCAGCAATATTTTTTTTCAGTTTGGGATCGCTTTCCAAATCATAAAGAAGAGGACTTTCACCCCAAAGATAAGCGTTATACCAGTAGCGCTTATTACGAACCATCACAAAAGGTCCCCAGCCACAGGTAACGTGATCGTGCATTTGGCCCTCCTTGCCTAGAGCTAAAGGCCAGATATCTTTTCCATCCATGGGCTTTTCTGGCTTTATTACTAATCGGGCAAGAATGGTAGGAGGTAGGTCATAGTTATAAACTAAATTCTCACAGGCTGTACCAGCTCCCTCTCCATCTGGATGACGAATCATTAAGACCAAATCAGCGATCTCCCGGGACATGGGATGACCTTGTTTTCCTACCAGATTATGCTCACCAATGCAATGTCCATGGTCGGATATCACAGCGATAAGGGTATCATCCATCAAGCCCAAATCTTTTATTTCGTCGAGGAAGTACCCCAGCCAGCGATCCACCAGGGTTACCTCTCCAGCATAGTTTGCCTTAAGGCGCTTTAATATATGGGGGCTGAGCTGGTCAGCCCTGCCATAGAGAGAGGCTAAAAAATCGATGCTATCATCATCGGGATCGTACAGCCTCCTATAGGAGATGGGCGGATCCCAGGGCTCGTGAGGGTCAAAAGAGTCAAGAACCAAGAAAAACTTTTCCGCATCTTGATTCTGCTCCAGCCATCGGGCTCCTTCCCTAAAGACCTGAGCAGGGAAATAATCCTCTTCGCAGTCTCTATCAGCCACATTAGTTAGGTACTTACCAATAAAATCTGTAAACTTCTCTCCTATTCCCTTTGCTCCTTCCCTTAAATTCTGGGGGATGTATCTTTCAATCTCTTCCCGGGATGGATAAGGTCCTGAGCGATAAGGATCGCTCTCTTGACCTCTTATCCAAGTCCACTCATTAAAACCACAATGAAAGTTCATTGATGGTTTAAACTGATGATAGGTATCAGTTATGAAGGCTGTGCGATAGCCATGGTTCTGCAAAATTTCAGCAATGGTATCTCGCTCCTCGGAAACAGGGCCCCAACCCAAGGCACCCTTGAAAAGATTACCCTTGTAAGCCTTGTGACTCAGGAAGGGAAAGATACGGCAACCTGTCTGTAGGACTCTTCGTACCTGCAAAGTAGGAAGTGACCCTGGATAAGCATGAGTGAAGAGCACTGACTCTTTAGCCAAAGAGTCAAGGTAAGGTGTCTTAATCCACCTATTTCCATAACAACCCACATGATCCTGTCTTAAAGTATCGATAATTATGAGTACTACATTCATCCTAGCTCCTCCTCTTAATTCTATTTTCGGTAATTCAAGATTTTGCTCCTTGAAAAAGACCTAACAAAAAGTAAAGAATAAGGCAGTTTAAAATCTCTATTGATTTAATTATATACCAAATTCGTTCTTTGTCTAAAATTGGGAATTAAATCATCTATGGTCTAACCAAACGGGAAGTGTTAAATCATATAAAATCTAACCCAAATCTGATATAATACTCCCTGGCTAGATCAGAAAGATAAGGTCTTCTATCTCCTTAGTACCTAAAAGAAGGAGGAGG
>CAZQMG010000271.1:0-1652 GCA_964594375.1 uncultured Clostridia bacterium
ATTGGCCTCAAAGCAGTTGAGGAATTGAAAGGGATAAAGCCAGACGATATTAGTTTTGTACAAATGGCATTGAAATGGATATTGATGCACAGTGAGGTAAGTTGTGTTATTCCAGGAGCAAAGAATACAAAACAGCTTGAGGAGAATATTAGCACTAGCGAATTAACAGACCTGGATCCAGATGTTTTAAAAGGTATTAAGACTGTGTATGAAAACTTTGTTAAACCTACAGTACATCATAGATGGTAAAATTGACTTCGACTAACTAAAGATTACCGAAAGAGGAGTAATGTCAAGAAAAAGATTCTCATAGTCTGTCAGGTAATAGCTGGGGAAAAGATTCAGATCATAGCTAGAAAGCCCGGGGTAGGTAGACCTTCTATTTAGCCTGGATCCAGAAAGCTTTAGATACTCTGGAGCAAGCTCTAAAACCAGCAAAACGGGGACCTAAATTCAAAAAAGGTGAAGCGAATACAAAAGATAAGGTCATTGAAGAACAAAAAGAGAAGATAGCCAAGTTAAACGATATCATCGAACTGGGGTGGACCCCATTCTTCCAAGATTGGTCCAGCGTTCCAGAATACAAGTCTATCTGAAGACCAAACTGATACTACAACCTAAGTTTGACAGCAAAACGCCATTTTTCACCCCTTCCCATGATAGTCTCAGCCTCCCACCAACCGGAAGATATCTCTACAGTTTTTAGCGAAGATATACAGGCCAAGGGTAGAGGAGCCACAGTGAATGACCAGATCTATTTCCAGGAACCCTACTTTTGAGGTATTGGCGTCTTGCATCCATATTCATTTTCTCCTTCTCCCCGGTTAACTATTTATCTAACTGGGGATTAATGTACCATATTTTCGGTTACATTTCATATGGCAGAGCCAGTTACCCTTCGGTTACACTTTATATGACTTGATGCGCAACACTTACTTTCTGGAAGAATTATGTTAATATATAGATAGATTAATCTTTGTTAAGAAGAATTCCTCAGCAAAAAGGGAACATTTTTTCCTTTTCTGAGTCTAAATATATGAGAGAGGAAATAATTTCATCGTTTGGAAGGAGAAAATCATGAAGAGTAAAAAGTTTTTATTGGGAGCAATTATAGGAATAGTGTTATTAGGAAACATTTTTTCGCCTGTCCTGGCCCAGGAAACAAAACCATCCTCAAAAATAGCTATTAGACCAGTACCCGATTTCAATATTGAAGTATGGATAGACAAAGGATGTGGAAAAAGTTATACCGTAGGAGAAAATATAACTATATATTTCAAGTCCAATAAAGATTGTTATCTAACCCTCTTTGATCTTACTCCTGGTGGTGGTATAAGACTTCTTTTCCCCAATCGCTATGAAAAGAATAATTTTCTTGAGGCCAATAAGGTTCATACCATTCCTCCTGGATTTGTAGTTACTCCCCCTCCAGGAAAAGAAATGATTAGAGCTATTGCTACTACCAGCCCCTGGCAGTTTTTCTCTGATAAGGAAATTATGAGATATCATGATGAGCATCCAGAAGAAAGATATCCTGTTATTAGCAGGTCAGAGGAAGGCTTTACCACCAAGTTCAACGAGAAAATAAAGATCATTCCACAACCTAATCGGGCTATGGCTAGTTGCATTTTCAATGTCATCAGCAAAGTAGT
>CAZQMG010000272.1:0-1651 GCA_964594375.1 uncultured Clostridia bacterium
GAACCCGCAACCGCCGGATTTGGAGTCCGGTGCTCTAGCCAGTTGAGCTACGGACCTATTTTTCTTTATGAAAAGTATGTTTACGACAAAACCTACAGTATTTTTTAAGATTCAATGAGGATTTTTTCTTCTCCTTGGAAGTGGTGTAATTTCTCCTCTTACACTCCCCACAGACAAGGGTAATTATTTGTCTCATTCTATTTATCTAGCCTTTTTATTCAATTATCTTACCAACTACTCCCGCTCCTACTGTATGCCCTCCTTCTCGAATAGCAAACCTCAATCCCTGTTCCATAGCAATAGGAGTGATAAGTTTTATGGTTAGCTTAGCATTGTCACCAGGCATAACCATTTCAACCCCTTCAGAAAGATTAACATCACCAGTTACATCTGTGGTGTGGAGATAAAATTGAGGACGGTAACCTTCAAAGAAAGGTGTGTGTCGTCCCCCTTCTTCTTTGGATAGCACATATACTTCTGCTTCAAACTTTGTGTGAGGAGTTATACTCCCAGGAACAGCCAGTACCTGCCCTCTTTGTACTTCACCCTTATCTACACCCCGCAAGAGCACTCCAATGTTATCTCCTGCTTGAGACTCATCTAATGTTTTTCTGAACATCTCCAGACCAGTAGCTACTGTCTTCCTAACCTCAGCAGACATCCCTATCACTTCTACCTGGTCTCCCACCTTTATCTTTCCTCTCTCCACTCTTCCCGTAACCACTGTTCCTCTTCCTGTAATAGTGAAAACGTCCTCTATCTCTAGAAGAAAAGGCTTATCCACATCCCTGATAGGCATGGGAATATAATCATCAACTGCTTCCAATAGCTTCAAGATAGGGCCACATTTGGGACATTCTGGTTTTGCGCATAGACAATCTAAACACTGAAGAGCTGAACCAAAAATAACAGGCAGTTCATCTCCCGGAAATTCGTAATTGGACAGAAGCTCCCTTACCTCTAGCTCTACTAATTCCAATAATTCCTTATCTTCCACCTGGTCCACTTTGTTCAAAAATACCACTATAGCTGGAACATTAACCTGACGAGCCAGAATAATATGCTCTCTGGTTTGAGGCATAGCTCCATCAGCAGCAGAGACTACTAAAATAGCCCCGTCCATTTGCGCTGCTCCTGTAATCATATTCTTGATATAATCAGCATGTCCCGGACAATCTATATGAGCATAATGCCTTTTTTCTGTTTCGTATTCTGCGTGAAAGATAGAAATCGTTAAGCCTCTTTCTTTTTCTTCGGGAGCTTTGTCAATTTCATCCAGGGTCTTTGCTTCAGCTAAACCCTTTTTAGCTAAAAGCTGGGTAATAGCCGCTGTAAGAGTAGTTTTTCCGTGATCTACGTGTCCTATTGTACCGATATTAAGATGAGGCTTAGTTCGTACAAACTTTTCCCGCGCCATCTTCTTTCCTCCTTTTTTCTCCTTTAATAAGGTTTCCAATTAAAAAATAAAAAACATCCTGGGATAACTCCCCTCCGTCATCGTAACTGATGAATCGTATTTCGTATTGCGCAATACGCATCACGCACGACGCATCACGAATTTTGATCCACTATTTGGGAGCCCACGACCGGACTCGAACCGGTGACCTCATCCTTACCAAGGATGTGCTCTACCTCCTGAGCTACATGGGCA
>CAZQMG010000273.1:0-1641 GCA_964594375.1 uncultured Clostridia bacterium
GAAAAATGCTAAAAGTTGAAGAGGTTGCAAAGCATGAGTGGCGGTTTATTTATCCTCCCAAATATGATGAATTAATGGATAAGTTTGGTGAAGGCATTGAACTGTGGCAAACGGGGCATACTAGAGCGGCGGAGAAGATTCATAAAGAGATTATTGCCGAATTCCCGGGATTCCTTGATGTCTATAATCAGCTGGGTCTATTGTATGAGGAATCAGGCAGAGACAGATTAGCCTTTGAAAGCTGGATAAAAGGCTACCAAATAGGAAGACAAGCTTTTCCTCATAGTTTTACCCCCGGGAAAGATTTATTGCCATGGGGAGTGCTGGAAAATCGCCCTTTTTTGAGATGCGTTCATGGTCTAGCACTGTGTTTTTTTGATGGAGGAAATCTGGCCAAAGGTATTGAGTTGTTTGAGTTTATCGTCTCAGCAAATCCCAATGACAATCAAGGAGTAAGAGCAGTGCTAGTGGAGGGATATTTAAAAACTGGCAATTATCAAGCAGCTGTGGATATGTGTGATAAATACAAAGGTGACATTACGGTTGAGCTTACTTACGGAAAACCCTATGCGCTTTTTAAACTAGGCGACAAGGGAAAGGCTACTCTTTTATTGAGGGAGGCTATTGGATTCAGCCCGAAGGTGGCTAAAGAGCTTCTGAAGAAGAGACATATACCGCCTAAGTCTCTTGACCCGGATAGATACACTGTTGGTGGGGATGATGAGGCTTTTTATTATTGGGAAAGAAGCGGAATTCTATGGGAAGATCCAGAAATGAAGCAGTGGCTGATTCAAAATGCAGGTAAAGGCAAGCGTCCAAGATGAAATCTCTAATTAGAAATAACGATTTTTGGAAAATTATTTTGCCAACAATTTTAAAGAAAAAAGCAGAGAAAATTGGAAAGAAAAGAGGATGGAAGGTAAGGTCTAATTAGATAATTAGAATAAATATATGAGGAAACATAGGGTATGAAGAAAGCAGATTTTAAAATTGCAGAAGAGTTTGCCTCAAGGCTTAGGGAACAGTTGGGCGAGGTTAGTATAATTGTTTATGGCTCAAGGGCGCGCGATGATAGTGAGTCATTCTCTGATATGGATATATGCGTTATTGTAGAAAAAATGGACAGAAAAACAAGAGAAATAATATTCACCATAGCCTGGGAAGCAGGTTTTAAAGAAGATGTTGTTATTGTCCCCTTAATTTTTGAAAAAAAAGAATGGAAAGATTCTCCTATTCTGGAATCACCCATTTATAAAAACATACAAAGAGAAGGAGTCAAGATATGAAGGATAGAAAAAGAATTCTTATCAACTATAGGATAGAACAGGCTGAACAAGCTATTAAGGATACAGAAATTCTGTTAAGTGAAGGTGGGAGCCCTGGAAGTATAATTAATAGAGCATATTATGCTATGTTTTATGCGGTACTTGCGTTATTAGTGAAAGTAGAGAAAGGAACTTCTAAACATAGTGGCGCAATAGCACTTTTTGACCAATATTTTGTAAAAGAGAAAATTTTTCCAAAAGATATGAGCTACACTCTTCATAAAAGTTTTGATATGCGTCAAATGTCGGATTATCGGGAGCTAGTAAAGATAAACAACGAAGACGCAGAAGAAATGCTCCAGAAAGCAAGAGAATT
>CAZQMG010000274.1:0-1639 GCA_964594375.1 uncultured Clostridia bacterium
TGTGGAAATTGTTCTGGGAGGCGGGAATGCCCGTTATAGTTGAGCGAGGCAGTCCCTCAGAGAATGGGTACATAGTGTCATTCAACGGGAAACTGAGAAATGAGTTACTTAATCGGGACATATTCACCACACTAATTGAAGCAAAGATACTCATTGAGGAGTAACGCAGGGAATACAACTAGGTAAGGCCGCACAGTGCCTCATATTACCGGCCACCTGCTCCCGAGGCTATCATGCCGTTGACTCTAGCTTAGCAAGTGGTACTATTACTGGGGTAGGTCAATACGGCCACCTCTTTCCCCTTAGAGAAAAAGACTATATAATTGATTTCGTGCAGAAGTTGGTTGACAAGTGCTGAGATTTGGGCTACGTTATGCACGGAAGCCCTACCCAGGGTTTTTGCGATAGGTGGCAGATTTACACACTATGAAGTGGGTAGAAGTATAGCGGTCATAGCTGATACAAAATGAAAAGGATTTTTTATTTCAAGGGTAGTCCTAGAGAAGTCGGTTTGTCTAATGGTAAGGCTCTTGGGAAGAAATTAGATTGGATAATAGGCAGACTTATCGAGGGAATTGAGCATATTTACGGAATGGATATTCAGAAATTGGAAAAAGAGGCTCTGCCATGGCTTCACAGTCTTCCTGTGCACTTCCAGGAAGAACTAGAAGGAATTGCTGAAGGTGCAGGCATACCACTGAAAAGAGTTGTAGAAGGATTCTTTGCTGAGCAATGTGCCAATGATAGTTGTACCGG
This sequence comes from uncultured Clostridia bacterium, assembly GCA_964594375.1. Lineage (GTDB taxonomy): Bacteria > Aerophobota > Aerophobia > Aerophobales > AE-B3A > AE-B3A. The sequence goes on from CAZQMG010000274.1 coordinate 757, forward strand.
TTTTATCTGTCTGATAGATGGTGGTGCTTGGGTTGCACGAAACAACGACTATATCCTTCCTGAACTGTGGGGGTACACCATAATTCGAGATATTGATAGCCGAATTCCTACCATGATATTTGGAACGGAAGGAGAAGTCTTTTCTGCGACTGGCTTAAACAAAGAAAAAATATGGCTCCATTATAATTGGCTCCCGGTCTGGGATAATCCATCTGGCAAAAAACAATGTCTATTTCCCTACGTCTTTTTACGAGAGGCATTGGAAACATGCAGCACCATTAGAGATATTGCGAATTTACTTGAAAATATTGAACGCAATGGTGGTATGAGCCTTTTTGTAATTGACGGGAAAAGTAATGAATTCTGTATTTTTGAGTGTACGTGTTCTAACCACAAAAAACGTGAACCCCAAGACGCTTACCTATGTGCAACTAACCACTATTGCGCCTTCAGAACCCCTGATGGATTCCAGAATGGTACCAGAAATTCATTAGACCGACTGCAGAGAATAGAAAGACTTCTCAAAGACAAGACTTTCAATGAACTACCTGAAGATCTCATCCAGATTTTGAAAGACCCAAAGATAGAGCAAAGCTCGAAAGAAGCAGGGACAGTATATTCCAACATTGCTTGTCCCGGAAAAGAACTAGCTTGGCATGCTTACGGCGGGTCCCCAGCGGCTAGCCGAGGTACTTGGCATCAGTTGAATTGGCCGTGGCCGTGACAAGACCCGTCCAGCTGTTCCAAATATTCCTGGCGACACATATAAGAGTCCAGTAACCAATATAACGCCGATTATCCGCCACATACCCTTCAAACCCAGATTGACAACCAACTTTTGCAGGAAACAAGAATGACCATATTTTTCCCTGTGAAAATTCAT
>CAZQMG010000275.1:0-1617 GCA_964594375.1 uncultured Clostridia bacterium
TGAGGATATTGATTATCTGCATAACCAGATCCAGGTCTTGAGGATTTAGTGCTTGAGTCGTTCTCAGTAAATCCTGCTTTCTTGTGTCTTTGAGCAGGTCCTTTATATCAGTTGGCAGGAGTTTCCAGGAATTGAGGAAAGTGTCGTCCGCAAAGAAATAGCTAAGGGGAACGGAAAAAGCCCTGCCTATCTTTTGCAGCATTTTAATAGAAGGATACTGCTGGTCTCTTTCCATTTTTCCAATATAGGTATAGTCAACTTTGCCAGGTACACACTCAGCAAATTGCTTTTGCGTTAAACCTAATCTTTTTCTCAGTTTTCTTATTCTTCTTCCTAGATTCATTCTTAACCTTTTATTTATGATAGTATTAGTTTATCTAAGTGGCGATGCCAAATGGTCGCGAATCGGGCCAATGGCTAACCCTGCAACGATCTTGGCCTCCCTCTGCTTCGCTTGCAAGATTTAGTAAGCTCGCCACAAAAAACTGAACAAAAAAGGCGCCTGTTTTCATAGACACCTTTGTCTCTTACCAATTCCCTTATTAAAGACCCCTTTGTCTTCTCAGCAACACTTTTTTGTGTCGCTAACTTTTTGTATTACTCGACTATATTTATACTACCACTTATAAATTTTGTCAAGCACACCTCCCTTGTCTGAAAAAGGAAGAACTCTTATTTGGAAAAGTTAAAGGTGGGCCTTTTGAGGAATTCTAAAAAGAGAGGGCAAGGTTAGGAATTAGTTGAGTAGTGAGCTTCTGTTGTGCTTATTATCAAGAGAATTGTTAGTTTATGCAGATTATTTAGCCTACGCTAGACTTGACAAGAGTAACTATTTATCTTATACTCTTAAGTGATGAAGATAGACAAACGTGAGCTTCTAGAGAAGCTAAGTCAGACAAATTTATGGCAAAACTTGTCTGCAGAAGAGGTTAGACTATATCTGCTTCTCATAATCTGCGCTGATGAAGTAAGAGGAGTCGGAAGGCTCAGCCCAGAACTTCTTGAGAGATGTTTAGGGAGTAATTTTACTATGGACCAACTGGAAAAAGCCTTTCGTGAGCTAGAAAATCTTTCCCTACTCAAGTTAGACGTTTTGCCGTTGGGGCCTGGGATAGAGTTTAGGTTATCATAAGATAAGACAAGCCAGGCTCAAAAAGCAAAGAAATCCAAAAATGCTACGAACTTTCCTTTGCCCAGGTGACTATAAAGTTCGATGCTTAGATGACCAGTATTATTTATCAATAAATCAAATCGCACTGATCATATTAGTTAGGAGGCAAGATGAATAAGAAATTTGTCAGGGTGGCAATTGAAGGAGAGCATTTTTACTTGAAAGGGGAGATATCTGTTCCACCTGGATATAAAGATAGGATATCAGATGTAGCAAATCATAAGCATCCATTTTTACCAGTAATAGTGGAGGAAATAAGGATGATAGGTGATAGAGAAACTAATCCTTTCTCACTGTCTCGATTGCCTCAAAAAAACAGAGTTCTGATAATAAATAAAGATGTAATTCACTTCATTATTCCTTTAGAGGAAACGAAAGATCATGAGCTCAGGATAGAACCGACGTAAAGCAATTTTTCCAATTTAGCGGGAGCTCCCCCCACGCCT
>CAZQMG010000276.1:0-1611 GCA_964594375.1 uncultured Clostridia bacterium
ATGTCTGTCTGGTTGAAATTTCTTATCTGTGGTGCATCTATCCTTTATGTAGGCTACAGGCTATCCTACTATGGGGATGTCATTTCTGAAAAAACAAATCTCAGTCGAGGTCTGATGGGATTTGTCTTTCTTTCCCTGGCTACGACTCTTCCGGAAATGGTTACCAGCGTTAGCGCTATAACCATCGTTCAATCACCTGACCTAGCCGCAGGCAATATCTTTGGCTCTATCGTGATGAACATAATGTTTATTGCCTTACTAGATTTAATCCAGGGAAGAGGCTCTCTCCTTCATACAATAAAGACAAGTCATATTCTTTACGGAGGTCTGGGTATTATAGCTATGGCTGTTGCTACTTTTTCTATCATGCTGCGACACGAGTTCGCAGGCAATCTGGGCCTACTCAATTTTGGATTGGATAGCCTTATTCTCATTATTATTTATGCCATTGGCTTGAAACTCATTTTTGGCCAAGACAAAAGAATTAAATCAGAGGAAAAAAACTCCGTAAAGCCATCTTCAATATACTCAGGAATTCGCCTCAGTTCAGCCATAACCCTATTTTCCCTTTGTTTTATTATCATAGTCTTCCTGGGAGTATGGTTAGCTAGTATTGGAGACGAAATAGTAATATCCATGAATTGGAACGAGGCCTTAGTAGGCACCGTTTTTCTTGCTCTGGCTACCTCGCTACCTGAACTGGTAGTCTCTATAAGCAGTCTTAAGTTTGCCGCTGATATGGCCGTCGGCAATATTCTGGGAGCTAACTTTCTGGATATAATGGTCATCCCTGCCTGTGATATTTTCTTTCGCCAAGGAGAATTACTCTCTTATGTAACTCCCAAACACACCATAACTCTCATTTTAGGTATAATTCTCACCGGCATTGTAGTTATAGGATTGATCTATAGATCCCGCAGATCTTTCTTAAAATTGGGTTGGGATGTCATAGCTATGCTGGCTACCTTTGTAGTAGGTGGATATTTCCTGATTTTAATAATGAAGGGTTAAACAAGAGATATGGATTGAGAAAATGGGGAAGGTGAAAGAGCCCTTACCGGTGAAGCTGGTAGTAGGTATGATTTCGGGGGAAGAAAGTCTATTTGAGCAAGCAGAGAAAAAACTTACTCAAGAATTTGGATTGGTTGACTTCACAAGCTCGCCTTTGCCTTTCGATTGTACCGACTATTATAAAAAGAAGATGCAAATAAATCTAAAAAGGAAATTCATTAGCTTCGCCAGCTTAATCGATCCAGCAAAAATAGTAGAGATAAAATTATTCACTAACCAGCTTGAGGAAAATTTCCTCTATCCTCAATCTAAGCAACGGCATCTCAATCTCGACCCCGGATATATCACCCTGGCTAAACTGGTTTTAGCTACCAGTAAGAATTTTCAACACCGAATTTACCTTCGGAAAGGAATCTATGCTGAAATTACTCTTAGATATAAAAGAGGAAAAGGATTTACTTGTTGGGAGTGGACCTATCCTGATTATAGAAGCAAAGAATACATTGAAATATTCAACCATTTGCGAAAAATTTACTGCCATCAAGTCTTGCAGAATCATCCTTCCTTGACATAGTCAATTCTAAGAAGCGTCTCCGGATA
>CAZQMG010000277.1:0-1585 GCA_964594375.1 uncultured Clostridia bacterium
CTCCAGGAGAGATGACTCCCCCCTCATCAGGGTCAGTTGCAGCCACTCCCCCTATACAATTTGAAACAACAAAATTCTCAGCGATAAAATTATGTTCAGGATGTGTAACTGTAAAGTCATATACAAAATCTTTATAATCAATTTTTTCTATTTTTTTAACTTCATCCCAAACCATTCCACTTTTTTCAAGTCCTGAAGTTATATCTTCGAGATAGTCATCGAATGAAGGGAAATTTGCAGGAATTCGAGGAATTATCTTTTTTCCTTTATTAAGTTTCCAACAAATATCTATAATAAATCTTTTAGTTAGAGGATTGCTCACTAATTGATTGGCAATTTCTTGATAACTTAATCCAGTTTTTAATAATTGTGGTACTTTTTCTTTTATTGCTACCTCTTTCTCTTTCAAAGTTTTTTGTTTTAATTTAAGATATTGAACGGCTACATTAGCAATGTACGCTCGTTTAAAATTATATTCAAAACCAATTTTACCCCAGAGATTGAGAAGATTTTTTGGCTTTGGAGAAATTATTAACTCTAATGCCCAAGAAATTTCCCCTTTCGTATTAATATGTTTTTTCCTTTTATCAATATAAAGGCTTTTTACACCAAAGTCCTTTAAGAGTTTTGCTATGTCTTCCAAAAAATCCTTCCCATTTTCTATCAGTTTTTCCCTCTTAGCCATAGGGAAAGCAGGAGCATTAAAATACCCTCTTCTATTTAATCTTCTGTGAGGGATTCTTAATTCGCATCCAAAAAGTGAAGCAAGAAATAAACGTTTCTGCCATAGAGGTGCTTTGAATATCCATTTGGGAACCCTGTAAACTTGACTTACTTTGCTTCCTCTGGGAACCCCTAAGGTTTCTAAAAGCACTACTAGACTGCTAGCATTAACCGTAAATGAGCAACAATTATAATATTTATTGCTACCTCGAGAGTCTTTTCTTTTTTGATAATGTAAAGGACTTGGGGTATAATTGATTTTTTCTAAATCTTTCCTCACTTCTTCTAGATCCTGAGGCTTTCCTGAAAAATGTAGAACTCCGTCCCCTCTCTTCCTAATGAAATTCATAGAACCATCTCCGAACACAAATCCCATTATTTTTAAAATGTAAGGTAATTTTAAGTGGTCATAAGCCAGGGGTAATAAATTACGCCCTTTCAATTTTTGAGGAATTATTTCAAATTTAAATGTTCCTGGTTTCCTTCCTAACTTTAATAAAGTTTTCTCAATATCTTCTTCCGAAGTAATTATTTTAGAAGAAGGCTTCTTATATAGAACTCCTTCAAAAGGAAAAATTGCTACTTTTTCACCAGGAGCTATATCTTTTACAGGCTTCATCCCAAAAGGTGTAAACAAGGGGTGGTCTAAAGTTGCTTTAATGCTATAGCCTCTTTTAGTGACTATTCTGAAAACTTGATTGGGTTTTAATTTTATAAATCTTATAATGGGGGTATCTACCGGTCTTTGAGAATTTAAATCTATGCATTTAAGTCTTTGATCTTGCCAATCTTTTTCAAAATCTCCAATCGCCTTATAAAAACCAAAATTAGACAGCACTTTAGTATCTTTTGTTAAACAAAA
>CAZQMG010000278.1:0-1572 GCA_964594375.1 uncultured Clostridia bacterium
ATCAATACGGAATGACCGGACAGCAAAGGGGTGAGGTTACAGGAATAGAATTTCTAGCAGAGAGAAACTTTGGGTATAACAAGCAAGGAATGCATGCTCAAGTTGTTAATGGAATGGATGTGCTGGCGGTTAGAGATGCAACCAAAAGAGCAGCAAAGCTGGTAAGAAGTGGTAAGGGTCCGGTTTTTTTGGAATTTTGGTGTTATAGGTTTAAGGGACATAATGTCAAGGACAGATTAGAAAAAAAAGAGCATGAAACCTACCGTGCCTTAAAGGAGCTTGAGGTATGGCAGAAAATAGATCCTCTCAAGACCTTTTCTAAAGAATTGATCAAAGAAAAAATCATCACTCCGGATGAGCTTGAAAAGTTTGAAAAGGAAAGCAGGGCTCGAAATGAGATTATGGCGGCTAAGGCCGCTGAGACAAAGAGCCCTGATCCAAAGAAAATGTATTCTGGTCTCTTTAGTCATACAAACTCAAGCGAAGTTCCTGAGAAGTATAGGGGTGCTCCTATCTTAAAGAAGCCAGATTTTTTAAAAAGAGATCCTGATGTTGAAATTACCTATAGGGAAGCGTTAACTGAGGCCTTGTTCCAGGAAATGAGTCGAGACAGAAGAATTCTGATGTGGGGCGAGGATGTTGCTGACTATGGAGGTGCATATGGGGTTACAAAGGGATTGCTTGAGATTTTTGGAAGGAACCGCATTTTTAATACCGCCATCTCCGAGGCAGCAATTATAGGGAGTGGAGTTGGGGCAGCCTTGAGAGGCTTAAGACCCATAGTAGAGATAATGTATATTGACTTTATCTTGCAGGCTTTAGACCAGCTTGGAAATCAAGCGGCAAAATGGAAATATATGTCCGGTGGTCAGGCAACTATCCCTTTGACTATACGCACAACCATTGGTGGAAGTAATTGATATTCGCTCATTATACCCTCTTGATATAGATACTATAGTAGAATCTATCCAGAAGACGGGTAGAGGTGCCATAGTTCACCAAGCTGTTCAATTTATGGGTTTTGGGGCAGAGATAGGGATGGAAATCCAGGAAAAAGCTTTTGATTATCTGAATGCCCCGGTATTGAGGATAGCGGCTCCAAATACACCTCTACCCTCATCTTCGGTTTTGGAAAAGGCATTTTTGCCTAATGAAAGAGATATTATCGCAGGAATAAAGGAGCTTGTCCGGTAGAGACATTTTAGCTCTGAAAATTAGTTCTTTCTTGAAAAACGATATAGTTATGGCAGTGAGAGTTCTAGTTCTATAGAGAGAAGAGCTTAACGCTTTCCACAATTTTTTCTCATAATTACATTACACACTTCTTCCTTAACAAACTCTTCTTTGCGCATTATCATGGTATATCGAACATAAAAGAATGAGAAATTCTGGGTCTATATTTGTCAAGGAAAAGATTCTTATAGCCTTCCAAGGAATCTAAAGGCAGGTTAAAGTTAAGGAAAAGGAGGATTTTGGAAATGGATCTAAAAAATAAGGTAGCGATAGTTACTGGAGCTGCCAGAGGAATCGGGCGAGCAATTGCTTTACGTTTAGCCAAAGAAAGGGCAAATG
>CAZQMG010000279.1:0-1547 GCA_964594375.1 uncultured Clostridia bacterium
CTGGCTCTATTTATCTTAAGGAAAAAGAGGGTGAGAGGTGGCGTACCATTACTATAACTGCCAGTACTGGCTATGCTCGAATATATCCAGAAAAACATTGACTTTATGCTTACAAGGAGTAAAAAAGAACTTTCAAGTATTGAAAATGGTATTAAGTTAAAGAAGATTAGCCAGAAGGCAAATTAGTGAAACAAAGATTAAAAAAGAATAGGGGAGGAGAATAATGTTAGATGATTTAGTAATCTCTGAGGCAATTGTGAAGAGTTTTCTGGAAGATTTTGTCGACTCCATTAAACTCGATGTAGCTATAGTTGGCGCTGGTCCGGCAGGGCTCATGGCCGGATACTGTCTTGCCAAAAAAGGGAGAAAAGTAGTTATATTTGAAAGAAAGCTTTCTATTGGCGGTGGTATGTGGGGTGGCGGTATGATGTTTAATAAAATCGTCATTCAAAAGGAGAGTAAGAGAATATTAGATGAATTAGGAGTGAAGGTAAAAGAATATAAAGAAGGTTATTATTTAGCAAATTCTATTGAGGCTGTTACTGGCCTGACTTTTCAGGCTGTAAAAAGGGGATTAAAGATATTTAACCTGATTAGCGTAGAAGATGTGATGCTCCGAAAGGAAAGAGTTACTGGTATAGTAATAAATTGGTCATCTGTGCAGCTTGCTAATCTGCATGTTGACCCTTTGAGTATCGGCTCTAAGGTAGTAGTTGATGCTACTGGTCATAGCTGTGAGCTGGCAAGGCTCATTGAGAAGAAAGTAGGCTCTTACTTGAAGACTGAGAGCGGGGGTGTTATGGGAGAGAAACCTATGTGGGCTGAAGTTGGCGAGAAAACAATTGTGGATAATACAAAGGAAATCTATGCCGGTCTTTACGTTGCCGGGATGGCAGCAAATGCGGTTTTTGGTGGACCGAGAATGGGACCGATTTTTGGTGGTATGTTGCTGTCCGGAGAAAAAGTTGCCAGGATGATTTCAGAGAGATTAGAAAAAGGCGATTTAGATTGACTGGTCAACAGTTCTATATATCTAGACAGCACAAAAAACGAAAATATATGGATTTACTTATTCAGGCTAAAGAAAAAGGTTTCACTTTTTTCGAGGTGATTTTTATTACGGTCATTCTCTCGCTGGGGCTTCTGACCATAATTGAGATTTTTCCTTTAGGTTTTAAAGCAAAAGAAGCAGCGGAGCAATATTCCATAACTGCTCTTTTAGGTCAGAAGATAATAGAGGAGACAAAAAGAGAAGGCTATGAGAGCTTGAGTGGTCTATCTTTATCTGAGAGTGAGAATTGTGGAGTAAGAGAGGGTGAATTTGAGGATTATCAGGGATACAGATATCGGTTAGAATGGTGCGACAGTGAAACTCCTTATCTGCGTAAATTGAAGGTTACAATCTTACTTAATAATTCGGAGATAAAGAGCGAAGAAAGAGAGGGGAACGCTAAAAATCACCTGAATAATGAGGATAATTCCTGGCAATGTTTGGATTTGGTTACTTATCTAGCTAAAAAAGATTAGGGAATGCCGAAGGACAATTT
>CAZQMG010000280.1:0-1535 GCA_964594375.1 uncultured Clostridia bacterium
ATATATTCGTCACTATTTTGGCGTTTTTCAAAGAACGAAAAAAAGAAATCCGATAAATAAAAATGTCATGCCCCTTCCGCTAAAGCTTCCCTTTGAGAAATCGTCTTTTTAAGGGATAATAGACTTGAGTAGAGGATGAAACCCTTTATAGTAAAGAGATTGCTGACTCCCCTCATTGGGCGACTTTCGCAACTTTTTCCTGGACAACGACATCAGCGATATCATCCAAGAATGCTCCTCAATTGTGGTCTAAGTCCGCCATTAGCCAATCCATTTACTCCTAAACACAGTGAGCCTGCACCTGCAATGTGCCCGTTCAGCATACTATCCGCTATTGTGCATAGCCCTGGGGAGCACTGCCCGCCGCACGATAAAGCAACTTATAGAACCTTACACATACTACATAATATATTTTCAAAACTTGGAGAGTAATGTTATTGCAGTGTTATGCTCGGAAATAAATATAAGGACTTGCAGGTTCGCTCTAGGAGAGTACAGCCGCATAGTGCTTTAAACTACCGACTACCCGCTCCCGAGGCTATTATTATTCTTTGGTTCTAACTTAGAAAGTGGTACTATTAATGGGAGCAGGCCAAGCAAGAGCTAAGCCATTAAGAATGCCAAGTGAGATGCCTGGCTGAAATCCTATAACTAAAAACAAAACTATCACTTGTAGCTTTAATTGTAATCATTCAGCCGGGCAATTGTCTATCTATTATCCCTTCTTTGTTACGTTAACCGCCTGAGGGCCTCGTTCGCTATCTTCGACCTCAAAGGTCACTGCGTCGCCCTCTTGAAGACTCTTAAACCCATCCCCGGCAATACTAGAAAAATGTACAAAGACATCATCTCCATCTGCTCGTGAGATAAACCCATAGCCTTTGCTGTCGTTAAACCACTTAACTGTTCCTTCTTCTGGCATCTATATCACCTCCTTATCTGTTATTTTAAACTTACCCCATTGTTGATAAGTCTAATTGCTTGAATTTTACCTTTCTCCAAAGAAATATACTAATAGCGAGGTCTGCTGTCCCTTCGAGGGCGAGCTTCGTTGACAACGATTTCTCTGTCCTGAAGCGTTTTTCCATTGAGAGAATTAATAGCCTTAGTCGCCTCATCATCGGAGTCCATTTCTACAAAAGCAAAACCTCTAGGTCTTCCTGTTTCCCTATCAGTAATTACATTAATCTCAGTTACCGTCCCGAATTCTCCGAAAAGATCTTTAAGATCATCTTCGGTTACCTTGTAGGATAGGTTTCCTACATAGATTTTTTTACTCACCTTTTTCTCCTTTTTCCCATTACCTTTGGCAATGAGTATTTATCTGCATTTTTTATACCTAAAAATATAGTGAACACATCCTGATGAAAAGCTAGCTAATAAAAAGGGTTTTTGTTTTCAGGGTAAGTCACTTTTGGGAAGAGCCATTAGAGGGAAAATAGACAGGTCTACGACAAGCGATATGGTGGTTACTCTGATTATCAAAAATCTTAACAGTACTATACAGTATTCTATTTCTTTGTCAAATTTTTCTT
>CAZQMG010000281.1:0-1533 GCA_964594375.1 uncultured Clostridia bacterium
GCCCTAATAGTCCCAATTGGTCTTTTTTTTTAGAAGATTGATCTCCTCTGCTTGAGAGAGGATAATATCCTTTAGTCTTTCTGTCTCTTTTTCAAGTTTTGCTTTTTCAACATCTTTTTTCTTGCGAGAATTTTTAAGGGCTTCTAAGGCACCAGAAAGAGCTTTTTCTTTGATCCGATAGTATTCTTTGGGCCAGAGTTCTTCTCTGCGACAGATCTCTGCAATTTTTACATTATCCTTAAGACCTTCGAGGAAAATACGCAGCTGCTCTTGTGGAGATAGTTTATTCTTTACGCTCATTTGAAATCTCCTCCTTATCTTACTATATTTATTTTTGAGGAGACTTCAAGTCAAAGTCATAACAAATTATTTTTTTTCTGAGTCCCATAAGGTCTGAAACATTTCAAGTCTTTGAACATGGCTCTCATTATAAATTTGCTGAAATTTTTAAAATCAGCCTTCCGTTTTTGGGGATCTCTCATCGATTGGGCAACTTGCTTAAAAGGTATTGTATAGTCCGCCAATTTCCCATTTCCACGTTCCAATAGAATATGAGTTTCTTTTTGAGCAAGAAGATATACACTTGCCAACCCCAGCATAAAACTACTTTTTGCTGCTATAAGCTGAACTAATAAATCATCCTTTGTCATTTGCCTCTTATCCTTCTAACAATGGGGGTAACCTGCCGCCAACAATGCGGGACCCTGACCTACAACAAACCACAAGTCTTGATGCGGGGCAGAGCGTTTGCAAAACCGCCGTGCTGTTGGCGGTCAGGTTGACCCCATTGTTAGCAAGCTTTCTCGGTTTTTCAAACAGTTCTTGGTTCTATAAGCAGATGCAATCCATCCAAAATCTGCTGCATTCTTTTCTCGGATACTTTGCCAATTTTTTCCTTTAAATCACTCTTATTTACCGTATAAACCTGAGAAATATTCACTACGCTTTTCTTGGGCAAATTTACCTCACCTTTTTCTAAAAGAACATTACCAGGGGCTTTCGCTCTTTTGAGGTTGGATGTAATAACACATACCACTACCGTATTTATTCTACTGGAATTAAACAAATTGTTTTGAACCACGATGTGAGGATGGCGATAACCTGGCTCTGATTCACTTGGTTCTCCAAGATCAATCCAGTAAATTTCACCTTGTTCGATTACCATTCTTCTCTCTCAATATTCTTTTTATATTTTTTCTTCATTGCATTCAAAACATATTTTTCTTCATCATCTGGGTGATCACCATAGGCCGCGTTTATTTTTTCCAAAAGTTTACGATTTTCATTTTTCTTAATAAAATCTTCAACTGCCAGCGCAAATAAGCGACTCCGTGATACGCTCATTTCGTTTGCTAACTCACTGACCTGGTCAAATAGGTTTTTATGTAATGAAATTGCTGTCTTGACACTTGTTGCCATTTTTCCACCCCTTTGATTTATTTTATTCATAAAATAAGTATACTTTATAATTCTACCATTGTCAATACCAAATAGTCAAAAAATATGCCTCTAATGTATAATACTTGATAACAT